>JAOZRE010000498.1 GCA_029940215.1 bacterium
CACAGACCCTGTGCGATCAGGTGAGACTGGATATCGCCAAGGAATTGACCTTTACCGGTCGGATTGTGGAAGCGGCTGAAGCTGCTGAACTTGGACTGGTAACACGGGTCTGTGACGATCCCATGGAAGAGGCCCGCAAACTGGCCACTGTCATCGCCAGCAAATCACCGGATGCCATCTCCAAGAGCAAACAGATGCTGGAAGGCGCCTGGCGTGCCGGTGCTGCCAGGGGATTACTGCTGGAAGAGACGCTACAACGTGACGTGATGGGCAAGGCCAACCAGATCGAAGCGGTCATGGCCAATTTCGAAAAGCGGGATCCAAAGTTTGAGAATAGGCCATAACTTAAGACAGCGCCGCAATGGCGCTGCCAATCAGGTTGGCATCCTCTTTTTTGAATAATTCGATGATCAAGTGGTCAAGATTAAAGGTTTTCAGCAGTACCCGCAAGGTGGTTTCCACCCGCTGGCGGTATTGATCATGCTCACTTACCTGCCCCCAAAAAAGCGCCCCTTCAGCCACAATCCGGATTTTAGATTTATTCTGACGCTTGTAAAGCAGCTGTATCAGACCAGACAGGGCTGCTGCTACCAGGTCGGCACTTCGATGATAGATCATTCCGGCGCCCGTTAACACCTCGACTGGATAGTCCCCGGAACGTTTCAGGACGCTGACCAACCCGGCACCGCCTTGCGATTCATCGAACGGAATGTCCGGGAAGAGGGCTTTGAACAGGTATCCCAGATAGGCCCCGGAAACCGCTTTTTCAAATCGCTGCTCACCCGGATTATTTGACTCCCGATCCACCTCATCATCCCATTCAGAGAGGTAAGGTGGTAAATAATTACCGGATTCAAGAACAACCGGCAGCAGGCCTTTGTCCAGCCCTGCAGCAGACAGTTTTGGGATATCAGCAGGATCCATGGCAGCGGCCATGTTGGTGCCGGTCCCAGCGATCAAACCGATGGTTGAGGTCGTTTCCGCATCTGCCATCCCGGCAACCAGAGCGGCAACGGTATCGTTAATAACAGTCACACTGTTGCACTGCACTTTCGTGACGGTTGTAGAAAGGTGCTCCAACAGGAGCTGTCCCATTTTCCGGTCAAGGGTTCCTGGAACATCTATTCCCTTAGCCCATTTCAGCAAAATCACATCTCTGTCTGGCGTCGGTTCAGCTGGATAGGAAAAACAGTATCCAAGCGGTAAAGCCTCGTGATAATCCAATTCCACCAGGGCATTTGCCAGGATATCCAAAAAGCGGTTCCGGTCAAAGGGGTCGTTTCGTTCCCAGGGCATCTGCAGCTTCGATGTCCGTTTGATCAACTCCCATTGTCCCTTCTCACATTTGATCACCCCCGCCCGCAGGTTAGACCCCCCCAGATCCAGCAC
Source organism: bacterium (assembly GCA_029940215.1). Lineage (GTDB taxonomy): Bacteria > SAR324 > SAR324 > XYD2-FULL-50-16 > XYD2-FULL-50-16 > JAHJRI01. The sequence continues at coordinate 1,390 of JAOZRE010000498.1, forward strand.
AAAGGCCTGGCCCTCTGAGACCTGCCGATCCAGGGGAATATAGGTGGGCAGACACCTGATCTGACGATTCGGTGTTGCGAGTCCCTCTGAGACACGGTTTTCAAAATCGAGAGCGATTTCCGCCAGCTGATCCGTGGACAGCTTGAGTGGGTGCATCATGATTTCTGTTGAATAATTTTAAATGGCCTGCTGGACCCTGTTCATTCTAGTCCGCCCCCCTTCCATAGTCAACTGCCAGATGAATAAAGGAAGCAGCACCGAAAGCGCTGTTCAGGGACAGGTTCCCAAAATCATGATTGACTCCAGCAACACAATTCCTTATCATTCCACTGTCCTGCCATTGGCTTTTGGAAATCGTTCACATCGTTGAAGCTTCGGAGGTGTTATGAAAATTATACTAAAGATCTTAGTCGGGCTTGTCATCATCATCATCGTCGCCATAATCGCCAGCTATCTGATTTCAGTAGGAAAGCTGGAGAAACTGACCGATGAAACCAGAAAAAACCTCCCGGGGGAGTTCATCAAGCTGCCAGACGGGGTCATCAGCTACTATTGGAAGGGACCGAAGGATGGACCGATTGTGGTGCTGGTCCATGGGCTGTCGACACCCAAATTTGTCTGGGATGGAAATGTTGATGAACTGACAGCGGCCGGAAATCGGGTTCTGGCCTTTGATCATTTCGGTCGGGGATTTTCCGACCGGCCGGATCTGACATATGATGCGTCGCACTATGATCGTGAGTTGCTCGGGCTATTGGATGCTCTTGGCGTGAATACACCGGTAAACCTGGTTGGATACTCAATGGGCGGCGGGAACGTGGTCGGATTCGCCGCACGCCATCCGGAGCGGGTGAAGAAACTGATCCTGATTGCTCCTGCCGGATTTGTTCCCAAATACTCCGGCCTGGCTTCCCTGGTGCTGGTTCCTGTTCTGGGCGATTGGCTGATGACCATGGTGGGGAAGGACGCCATGCTTGATTCCATCCGCAAGGAAGTCAGTGAGGGACAGGCTCGACCCGATATGGTGGAAAAATTTGAGGTGCAGTTCAAATATCGCGGTTATCTACCCGCTATTCTGTCCACCATGCGGCATTACCCAATGAATGATCTCTCAGAAGACTATAAAAAGGTGGGCCAGACACGTATTCCTACCTACGCCATCTGGGGAACCGAAGACTCACTTGTTCCTTTTGAAGGATCGAAAAAGGTCAAGCAGGCAATCCCCCAGGTGAAGATTTTTCCGGTGGAGGGTGCTGAGCACTCGGTCACATATGCCCGAACGGCCGATGTCAATCGAATCCTGATTGACATCCTGGGTGAATAACATGATAACCGGCATCATCCTGAGAAGAAGCTAAGGGCTAAGGCAGTTTGAGACTCAGGTCCTTGCCACCATATTTATGGACCGAGTTATGAGCACGGATGGTAATCCTTTTAAGATGGCTGGGAATTTTTACCCCTGAGAGGCTTCGGGTAAAAGGCTGCTCTCAAACATGGGGATGGTGAAGCTTCCGGGTCGCTAAAACGTTACCCCGATCATCGATGATATCCCATTTATTCGCGTAGTGGTCCCATCCGGTATCCTTGTGCAGAACGGTCACATGAAAGCTGTACGAATTAGCACCTCTTTTTGTGACTTCAGCCTTGATGACATCCGCTTCACCAGCAAAGGAAAAGGTCGCCAGAAGGAGTAAACAGCTGGTGAGCGAGACCAGTAATTTTTTCACAATGACTCCCTTTTTGTAATTTTTATTACCCTAAAATAAAACACACATCACAACTCAAGTTCAC
>JAOZRE010000499.1 GCA_029940215.1 bacterium
AGTGTTTTTATACCACGGCGCCAGGGGACCGGATCATCGATCATGGGAACCGCCTGCTTTTTCATCATGCTGTATGCCTCAGGAAAGCGGTTCTGCGTAATATGGGTGGCATCGTTCGGGTAAAAGTCGGAGGTGATGGCATTCCCCTTGGTTAAATCTTCATCTTTATCTTTGGACAGAACAATGGCGAACGCTTCGCTGTTTGTGCGGACACCCGTGCCAAGACGACTTGATATGTCTGGAAGGGTACCGGCAATGTCCCGACATTCATAAAGCAATTCCAGAGAACCCAATACACCACCTGAAACGATAACCTTATCAGCTTTCAGCGGATCTCCAATTGCTTTGCCGGTAAAGGGATGTACCATATCCAGTGAATACCCGCCCTCTTCCAACGGAACAATCCTGCTGACCTTTCTCTCTGTTAGTATTTCGGCACCGTTTTTTTCGGCAAAGTAGAGATAATTGCGATCCAGGGAGTTTTTTGAGTTTTTCCCACAGCCGGAGAGGCAGTCCCCGCACAGTTGGCATCCGGACCGCTCAGGTCCCTCACCACCAAAGAAAGGATCCGGAACAGTTACTCCCGGGGTGCCGAAGTAAATGCCGTTGTAGGTTGGACCGAATGTATCTCCGCGGCCCATCTCCTCAGCTGTTTTCTTGAGGTATTCATCCTGTTTATCAAAGATCGGATTTTTGATACGGCCCAGCATTTTTTCAGCAGTATCGTAATGGGGTTCCAATTCAGCTTCCCAATCAACCCCCAGGTTTGACCAGTCAGGGTGTTGATAGAAAGCCTGTTTTGGGCGTAGTAGGACGGCAGCAAATACAATACTGCCACCACCTACGCCCACACTTCCAACGATGGATGTATGCCGGAAAAACCGTTGATAAAAAAAACCGTCCATTTTTAAACGGGGCATCCACATGAACTTTTTCGTATCCGCGTCTGCTGCTTCAATGTCTTCCGGGGTTATTCGCTTCCCTTGCTCAACTATTGCTACACGGTACCCTTTTTCTGTTAATCGATGGGCTGAGACACTACCGCCAAAGCCACTGCCGATTATAATAAAATCATAGTCCATAGTTCCTCCGTTGAATTTGTATTGGTCGAAACCTTCTTATCAGGTTATGCTGGATGAATCAAGCGTCAGCGAGATAGGGTCTAGCGCGGAGACTTTCTGGGGATGCACGGGGATGCGTCGGATTTTCCGGGAAGCAGCTGGTTACCCGATTAAAAACAGACATCACCCTACGGGTTCTTTAATACAACAGTACAAGATTAGATACGATTATGAAATTTCTAAGAGATGCGGTATCGACCAGTGAGGGGTCGGACTTGATTACAGATTTTCCAAACGCCTTTGCAGTTGATCTGGAAGTTATGCCAGACGATATCGATGGCTTGGGGCATATGAATAACGCGGTTTATGTCAACTGGCTTGACCAGGCTAATCTCATTCATACCTTTCACCTGGGGATCACATCTGAAGTGATGCAGGAGACCGGTTGTGCTCTGGTAGTTCGACATACCGAACTGACCTATCTGGCTGCTTTGCGCCAGGGTGATATTGCCAGGGTTGGAACCTGTGTCTCTGCCTCTGATGGAAGGCTCAGGTTGCAGCGCAGCTTTCAGATGGTTCGTGTCCCTGATGGGTTGACAATGCTCCGTGGAACCATTGACTATATCTGTATCGATTATAAAAAAGGGAAACCGATCCGCATGCCCGAGCTTTTTTCCCGTGTCTATTCTGCTTCCTTAGTCCAGTGTGACCGTAGAGTTTAACTGGCATAAGAGACCCACTTTTCATTTTTATAAGCATGTTAATCTTTAGGCAGGAGTCCGGATGAGAGTATTGGCGTTCAATAGTAGCCCCAGGATGAAAAAAGGGGTGACGGATAAAATTCTGCAGACATTTCTAGCGGGAGCTGAATCTGCTGGAGCTGACATTGATATGGTTTACCTTACAAAAAAGAAGATTAAATTCTGCTCCGGATGTTTCAACTGCTGGTTTGTGCATCCTGGAAAATGTATCCATGACGACGACATGCTGGAGATACGACAACAGATCAAAGCAGCTGATATCATCGTCTTCGGGTCACCTGTCTATTTTGACGGCTTCACCGCTCAAATGAAGGTTATGCTTGATCGCTTGATTTCAGGCGGAATGCCTTTTATTGAGCTGAGAGAGGGACACTCCAGACACCCCAGCCGAGGAAAAGAGGTTAAAATCCGAAAAATGCTGCTGATATCCACCTGTGGATTTGGGGAAAAAGATAACTTCGAACCTATTATTCACCACATGAAAGCGATTGCAAAGAATTTCGCAACAGGTGAATACATGGGTGCCCTGGTCAGGCCCGTGGGATCAGCACTCGAAATGATGCAGGATAAAAATCCGGAAGGGGTACAAGCCGTTTTGGATGCCTTTCATCAAGCCGGCGTTGAAGCTGTTACCAAAGGCTCTATCTCAGAGGAATTACAGGAAGCAGTGTCAGCTCCATTGATCTCTATGAAAGAGTTCGTGAAACGGGCTAATGTGAAATTTCATGAGCTGATTGCAGAAAACAGCAGTAATTAGAAGAAGGATTTACTGGTTACCAGAGTTGAGGAAAATTTGCCTTGCTTTTCCGGCTGGATGAGTTGCGATCAGGAGCTGCAGTGTCATCGCTGTTGCTGCAGTGAGACACCAGAAACAGGTGGCTCCGATCACAAATGGTTCGAGGAAGGTCAGGAAAATGAAAAAACCGGTACCTCCGACCAATAAACCCCAGAGCACCACTTCGAAAGGTCTTTGCCATTTCAAAGGCCCGACCTGCCCAAGTATCCAGCTGATCAGAATCAGGGCATTTCCCAGTATGCCGAATTCAGCGATTGAAATGATGCCGAAGAGACTGGAGTAGGCACTTTGTTGGACTGCGTTGCAGTCACCCAGAGCACCGCAGACAGCCTCTGTCTGAATCAACTCTAGAAAGGCCAGATACCCTGAAGCGATGACGCTCACTATCAGAAAAAGCGGAATGGCCCATCGCTGCCAGAATTTAATCCTCTCCGGACGCTCCCCAAATAGTGCGTGAAACGTAAACGCAAAACCGATAACCATTCCAACCAGAGATGAAAAAGAGAGCCAGTCATCAATTGCATTCAGGAAGGATTTCTGTCCACGAATGATGGCATC
>JAOZRE010000124.1:0-8797 GCA_029940215.1 bacterium
TCGCTGAGATTCGTACCATGCAGGAAAAAATTCTTCTCATAACGTCGCGCTTTCTGCAATTCAAAACTGATATTGGTCGTATTTTCTAAAAATATTTGTTTTTCCCCAAAAACTGAAATAAAAAAGACTAGGATCGCGCCCATGAGGCACACAAAAAGAAACAAACTGAGGTAGCTGACAATAATACGCCGACGAATACTTATCAAAGGACGATCTTGAAAGACGCGATCAGCTTCTGCTTTGGAATCAGGTTTTGCAATCGGATTATATGGGTTCATGATATTTCTGCTGAAGTTTTTCTATCTTTGGTCAGGTTTTACGCTGCTTCTCTTTTTTTATCAGATGTGCACCCGTATACTATTTCTTGCCATGTCCCTTGGCAAGGTCGCTTCCCATAAAATATTCAATTCCTCACTTTATGGTTGAATGATAATGGTCGGATACAATCCTTCCAAATCCCCCTCGGGGTATGGCTGGATGGTATTGAAAGACATGTTTTGATTCTTTTGTGCATGCCCCCTGTTCTTTTTTCCATCAAAAAAGGCACCGTTGGCTTCGAGAATATGATTGATCCGGTCCCGGAACGCCGCCACAAAATTAGCACCATTCCCTTCAAATACCATATCGCCCTTTGAATATCCCGAATCAACTTTTTCAAACTCGGTAATGGAAACACTGTTCTGTTCCAGCTCCTTTTTATTCCGAATTAATCCCCAGACCAGGGTGTCATCCGGAATTTTCAGCTGTTCATCGATATCAATAATCGTGTGCGGCATAATGATACTTCCTTTGCCAACCGTCAGACGACTATTCGACTTTTCATTTGGCTGACCCCTCAAAAAGCTGTTAAATCCGACAAATACCTTCTCACCCAGATCGGCTTCAATGATTTTAGCCCCATGGGCGGTGACGTTATACCGCTCCAGCCTCGAATTGATAATAATACTGTTTTCCTGCGCATTGGCCCCTTTTCCCAACCATACGTTCTGGAGGAAGGCCCGCTGTGAAACCAGTACATTTTCATTGATGTGATTTTCAGATTTTGTAACCGCATACCGGTCAAGGGAAGCACTGTCAGGTACCACAACCGTCTGCTCTTTGTTGACCGTCTCAAAAACCCGTTGAAAATCTCCTTTCCGGGCATTTACAAAATCCATAAAGAGTCCCTTTGGATTTTCTCCTTTATTAAACTGGATATATTCCTTCAATTGCTCCGACGGGAACTGGTACATGAAGTTAAAATTATCGGGTACCCGAACCCATACCGTTCCAGGTTTAATGTTGAGACGGCTTATTTCACCAGCCTGCACATACGAATACGCCCCTATCACACAGTCTTTCATTGTCGTCAGATCCACTGTGGAAAACGGCTCCAGAAAACAACCCCGTGAAGGTGATCCGTGAATATTGGCAAAGTGCAGAGAAACCGTATCTCTGATATAAAATATATCCGGTGTTTCAGGATCGTGTGAAAAATTATGGACAAGCGTCTTAACCAGTAAGCTATTTTGAATATCCATACTCTCATCCCCATTAATCGGGATGATAAAATTGCCAAACCGAAACGAGTCTCCTTCTTTCTTAAGTTCATCCCCCCTGATATCACTTTTATACAATAGGGAGTTTGTCACCTTACATTTTCCCAAAAAATAACTGCCCGAGAGATTGGAATGTCTAAACTGAAAATCAATCGGATGGTTTGGAGATATTCCGTAAAAAGCATAAAATTTGGTCAGTTGCCTTAAGGGAATAAGCCCCTCTATTTGAGGACTGACATCAAATTTGAGTTCCCGAAGATTTATATTGGTTCGTTGGATTATTCGATCATACAGTTTTTCCAGTGCAATCATAATCGTCCCTTTTTTTATTATTTTGCCTTATTTGCTTTATTTGCCTTCATTGCATCCACTACAGCCAGAAAAATATCAGTCAGCCGGAGAATGCCAACAGCATCCTGGTCCCTTACAACCATCAATGATAAATAAGGACCCGCCATCAGTTGATAAATGGCAACATCCAGTGATGTGTTTTCTTCAACATACTGGTTCTCTGAAAGTGTCTTCATAAACTTCTCAACCTTCATCCCGGCGGGCTTTATGCACATTTTTCTAAATGAAATGTCTTTCAAACGGGATCGTTCCCGCAAATTTGCGACAAATTTTGTGCTGAACCCAAATTTCTCAATTTCTCCAATATGGTCTGTACCTTCATTTCCCGATTCAAGCGCCCGCAGCACATTTAGCTGGCTGAGTTTACCGACAATTTTATTCTGTTTATCCATAACCAGGACCGCGCGATGCTGGGTTTTGGTTTGATCATATTTTTCCTGTGCCTTTTCCAGAGCAAGAACAGCCTCATATAAAGTCGCACCTTTACTTACAGTCGCATATTCGGAAATAGGGACCATAAGGTCTTTTACTAGTTGATTCATCGGACACCTCTGGCGTTTAACAGTTGTTGTTTGGTACTCATAAATACAAACACTCCACGTGATCGCAGCCATCACGAACAATCTTAATATATATTCATTCACTAACCAAAGCCCACCTTCCGGCTAGACTCACGGGAAAATCAAGCGACAGCAATGGACATGCGTATCGCTATTAAAGCGAATACCTAATGACTGAATGATTTTATCTTTTTTTGCTTATCATACGATCTTGTATAGCGGAAAAGCAAATGATACGCCAAAACTGATAAAAGATACCACAACCAACCCTGAACTTAATTGCCTTAAAAATTGTGACAAAAAAAAACCTCCTGTCTCTTCATTTATAAAGAGCAGGAGGTTTTTTAACGGTATTCGGCCAATAAAAAATCTAACCTTCCATCAGAAACTCGTCAGCGGAACAATTGGACTCGCTTACGGAGACAAAACTCTCGTAACTGCCATTCACACGTTCAATCCGCGTGATGGTACCGCCATCACTCAGATAATCCTCCACCGATTTCTCGACGTAAATGTGATTTGGATTGAATGAAACCGACCTTCTTCTTCCCCTGCGCTTCTGAACCTTGAACTTTTCCATTTTTTTCTCCTTAAATTGTATTTTAACTACTGTTTTTAATATCTTTTTATTCGGAAATAGCCGTTCCGGTAAAAACGGGAATTTTTATAACTTTCAAAATCTATTTTTTTATAAATTTTTTTATTGGCAATAATATTTATATATTCAATTTTTTGTCAACAAAAATATCACTTAGCAGATATCATCATGTTTTATATAACTATTTTCCTAAGTATTCTTGACAAAAAATCGTGTGGCAGGACATCAAAAAGGCAATTATTTGGGAGTATTGTTCGGTTACGATTTTGCAGCTGCTCGATTGAGTATCCGATGTGAAACTTTTTCAGACGATCAGATAAGGCGTTAGACGATCCTGGCGAAACGGTTTCTTCTGTTCATCAGTCTTGACTCATTGTGCAATCAACAGGGTACAAGTCGAACAGCACGCCGGACAGGCAGGGCTCATTTGCCTATCCCGGTCAAATATCTTATGATAATAACGTTCCAAGGGTTGAATTTAACAGGTCACAGCAGGGAAATATCTGATGTCGCAGAGACTGGCACAAAAAAGAACAAGCGTAGAGGCAGCTCAATGGGAGCAGGTCCGGGAACTGATGCCTCGTCCGCAGGGTACGCGGGGTATCCAGTATGAAGCCCTGGAATACCTCTATGAAAACCTCTATGAAAAAGTATCGGAGGAACAGCTTCGGGAGCATTTCATAGCGGTACGGGGTCAGCTTCAGGAAAAAGGTGATCCGGTCAAGAGCGCCATCAACCTGGCCATCAAGGAGCTTCAGCGTCTCAGTGAGCCGACCTTTGAACTGATCAAAATCCAGGAAGCCTCTCTGGTTGGAAAAACCAGGCGGTACGTGCAGCTGAATTTCACCGGTTTTGATAGTGTTATCAACTTTTCAGAGTTCCAGTCATACCTGAACGACGTCCTGTCCGAGGAAGAACTTCCGATTTTACGAAGTGTGTTCAACGACTTCCCCAACATCCAGCCTACTATATTTCCAGGCCTTCAATCGGATTGGTTGTTAAAAATTCAGTCTTATGCGCTAATCAGCTCATCCAACCAGATCGGCGAACAGGAGCCCCGAACCACCTATTCCATCATTCCGGATAGTCACTGCACTCATAATTTTCTGCTGCTCTATGAGAATGAACAGAGCCCTCTTCCTTTTCTGGCCTTCGTCACCGATATTGCGTCTGTGGATTGCGTGGAGGACTCTCAATATTTATTGTACAGAGGTGGTGAAAAACGGGAACGACTGGAGTTTTATCATCACATCTGGATGCGCCTGCATGAAACCGCGCTGACCATTAAAGAGGCCTCAGAGCTATGGGAATCCGCAGAAGCAATCGCGGGGCAGAACGACCAAGTGAACGAAAGGGCACTTCGAAAAGGGCTTATCGCCATGAAAGTGCGAGAAAAGTGGCAGGACCTTCTGCAGAAAAACCAAGAGTAAAGTTTTCCCTCCATTTGCCGATAAGGTGTTAATTGTTCTTTTTTTAAAAAACAGCACTTAACCCGGATAAGCCGAAAAACCGTCCAGAGCTCTCCAGAAAAATTGATCAGCCCCAGTGCACCGGTCTGTCTACAGCTCGGTTAGCTGATACCTGTTCAGTAGTTTCTGGAGTGTCGATGGATGTTTGTAACTATTATGATTTTCCCCGTCGAGGGGATAATGATTTAAAACACGCATGAATCCATCCCTGGAGCTGCGCGAAAACGTCCTGTTTTCGAGCGTTTTAAATCATTGTCCCCTCGGCGGAGGTTACTACGAATAGCTACAACTGTTTTTAATTTATCCCATAGCAAATATCAAAATATATGGAGTCAACTAAAGTCAAGGAAGCTTTAAACACTGCGTTGATGCTGGGGGAAGTCTCTCAGACCACGCATAGCGTCGAGATTGATGGTATCGGAGAGGTACAGATCGATGGCGGGCAGGTCAAACTGATGTCACGGGCGGGGGAATGGAAGCAAGTCACCCGGGACAATCTTGAACAGAGGCTGGATGAACTCATGCAGGAATCATTTGAAGAGCGGGTCAAGCGGAGTATCGGTACGCTGATATTCAAGGCCTGAACCTGTTCGATTAGAAATCCAGTTCACTAGCAACCCGTTGTCTCCGCGAAAGCGGAGATCCAGATGTATTCCATTGCTTACACACCTGGGTAGGGGAGAACGGTAATATATCTTTGACTTACAGCATAGCAGTATTTATCATCTCTTATCATCTTGTGGGGCTAAACTTAAATCATAAATCTGGAAGCGGTGTGCCCGGTGTTTGATATGCTCGTTGCCATGGAAAAATGTCCACATTGCAGAGCGCTATATAGAGGGGAAGCTGAGTGTTACCGCTGCGGTTTCGACTTTCGATATACCCGGATGTGTGAAGCGGAAAGCAACTTCAACTACCAGGAAGCGATTCGTTGCCTGGCAGGTGGTGACGATGTTCGTGCCCTGCATTTTGTCAAAGAAGCCTGTTATTACCACAATCATGAACAAAACGTCAGGTTGAAAGCATTTATACGATTAAAAAATCTGTACAATGGGAAAGAAGAAAAAAAAGACGGGCAAACGGTTTAATCCTCATAAACTTGATGAAAAGGAACTGATTTATGAGATAGAAAGACTCGTGGTCCAGGGGAAAACGGATCGGGCATTTGTTCTTGCCAAGGTGTTGTTGGATAAGCACGATTCAGTCAAGAACAGGAATTTGTTTCGGAGTGTCATTGCAGATAAAATCAGCCGCATGGAAGAAAAGGGGTTGATAAATGAAATTTCGGAGCTGATCAACGAAGCCAGGAAGCGGTTTGATGCGGAGCTGTTATCTGAGGTTGAAGCGTTCAACAAAATCAGGATGATGAACGACGTGGAGTTGATCGCCCATTTTACCAATGCTGAGAATATCCCGGAACCGTTTCAGATTCGGATCGCGGATCATCTGTTTTTCTCCGACAGCATTGAAAAGGAGTTCATCAGGAATCACAAGAGGTTCAAAGACCTGTTCTATGTGAGAGAAGCGTTTTGTAACGGTTTTGATCCAAAATCGAGTCGAAAACTACTATCGGGAATCGACTCGACGTCGCCTTTCAGGCATTGGCTCTTATTGTGCAAAGCCATTGAGGCATTTTACGACGATGACTATACGATGCTCGAAGTTCTGGATCGAAAAACCAGGGAATCGTCGTTTCCGAGATTCCTGATAGGAAAGCTCTTTCAATGCCAGGTATACCTGGAGGGTAAATCAGATCGCTTTGTGCACCTATCAAAAACAGATCTGGATATCTTTGAAACTCTCTGCGGTAACGGTTTTTTGAAAGCCTGCGTTTATAACAGGGCTCTGGATCTCTCAAGACGGGGGGACCTCAACGGGCTGTTGAGAACACTGAATGTGTCAAGAACACTGTTAGGAACCAAAGAAAGCAGTTATTTGTTTGTTTTCTTTTATGGTGTTGCGTTTACTCACATCATGACGTCTAAACAGGATCTACCGGATCCCAAATTCCTGAAGACGATCCCCCGGATTGACTGGTTCTATTTAACCCGAGAGCATTTTTTCCTGAAATTCGTCTCCCCGGAATCCCTGTCGGTATTTGAACTGCAGGAAATTGTTGATCTAATCGTGCAATCGTCTGCTTTATCGGCGTGTGAGTTTTTTAAGCAGGAGGTTTTAAAAGCGGAGCTGCTGTTTCGACTGGCGAAAAATGTCGATAAATATCATGAAAACTCCCTTAGCCGTTCTTCCTTCCTGGACGAATTATTTGAGGGAATGGAAGATGACATCCATGATAAATCGGCGCTGCTCGAAGAGTGCCTCGATCTGTCCCATCACAATGCAGAGATCTTCACTTCCCTGATTGATGAGTACATCGACCTGAATGAGAAGACATCGACCATCAATGGTGTTGTTAACAAGCTACTGGAGAAGTTCCCGGAAAATCCGCGGGGATACAAGCTTGCGGGAGATATTGCGTATCAGAACCGAACCTACCGTAAAGCATTGGGGTTCTACGAAAAAGCCCACCGGCTGATGCCACTGAACCGGGAATTCTCATTAACGATTTTGGCATGTTACGATCAAATAATCGCGAAGCGAAAAAAAGCCGATATCCATCTTATCGAAAAGGATCTTGAAAAGGCGAAGGCATTTGTCAATTCAGCTAACCGTAAAGCTGTTATGGATTACAATCTGCTGAAGGCCAAAGGGCTTTTTAAAATAACAGAGTACAATCCGTCCGCAAGCAACAGGTACTATCCTGTCATAGCCGGTCTGGCCGGTCCGTTTATGGACAGGCCAGAGGTACTGTTTAGATACTTAAACATCTTTCACGGAACTCCCTTGGGCGAGAATTTTATCAACCGATACCTGTCCCAGCCGATGGATCAACTGGTGCAAATGCTTGATGCAAAGGCATTTTCCGCTTTCTTATCCGTCAACATGGACCCGGAAAATCGGTTGACCGGAAGCGAAGCTTTTTTTAATGTACTTTTACTGGCATTTTTCAAAAGGGAGAAACAAAATCCAGCGGCGACTATTGATGATATTTCCGGCTGGCTGCTGTTCAGCCTGAAGAAAAGATGGCATGCCTTGTTTATTGCCCTGATATGTTTGGGAACGGCTGTCAAGCCGCAACATCCGGCGTTTCTCTTTTTCCTGGAAATCACCCGCAACAGGATCAACTATCAGCAGGTCAGGCAATGCTTGCTGGACCCGGGAACCGTCGGCTGGTTTCAGTCAAAATTGGGATATCAAATACTCGGTTTCCTACTCGAATATCACAATCTATTCGAAGATCTGTACGAAATTCTTTCTAGTAACGGTCCCGTTGATCCAACAGATGAATTGGAGGAAATGCTGGATGAGCACCCGCAATCATTCAGCCACTTTAAAAGCTGGTTTCTTGAGGACATGAACAGAGATGACCGAACCCCGCTCGAATCAGTGGAAGAGATCTTCGGGTATATAAACGATCTTCCGAAGAAGCAATTTAAAACGAGCGACAGCCCGGAGAAAACCGAAGATGTCTGCCAGTTGAGTATTTTTGACCTGCTGGAGGAATAGTAGAGGAAATAATGATCGCATACCAGATACTGGATACAACGCCTCGGGCAGACGACGCGGAGATCAGGGCCGCTTACCTGCGGAGATTAAAGTCCTATCCGCCGGAGAAGTTTCCCGAAGCGTATAAAACAATTCGAAAAGCTTATGAACTGGTTGAAACCGAACAAAAAAGAATCGAGTACTTCCTGTTCGGAAATGACTTGTCATTCGATCCGGAAGAGTACGAACGATTGTTGATTACAGTTGATAAACAATTAACCAAAGAAAAATGGGAACGGTTATGCCGGATTTATCACGAGAGCTGATAGAACGAAAAATCCGGCAGTTGATTGAGTCGGAAGAGAGATCCTTGGATGAGATCTCGTTTAATGACCTGGTTTCTGTAACAGAATCTCCCGGTGTGGATTTGAGGTCCCTGTTTGTGGAACTGGGATCGCTGAAAACGGAGATGAAGCAGGTCAATCGTCTGGAGGGAAAACGGGTTGAGGCACTGAAGGATTTTTTTGACACCGAAAAACACACCAAGGCGCAGCTGCTTGAGCAAATTTCAGCGATAAACCGGAAAAGCGACACCCTGACCCTTAAATCCCTTGTCCTCTCGGTCATTGAATTGCGGGATTTCGTCGAGGTATTTCAGCAAGCGCTTCCGACGGTTTTTAAGGACGGCCACCCCCCCCTGCCGCTCGGGAGTTGGAGAGAAAAGGAACAAAAAAC
>JAOZRE010000124.1:8807-11957 GCA_029940215.1 bacterium
TGGGTCAGCCAGTAATAATAAAGAGTTTGACTACAAGCGGTATCTTAAAAAAAGTTGATGCGATACTGGAAAAGCAGAATGTATTTTTGATAAAGACTGACAATGAAATGTTCAATTCCGCCCTGATGACGGCGGTTGAAACTGCCTGTGATCTTTTCAAAGCCGACAACCAGGTCGTCGAAACGTTCCTGAACGGATATGTGTGTAATGACATCGTGGTCCGCTATGCGAAAGTTAAAGTGAATCGAAAACCCCAAAAAGGAGCACCGTTTTGATTTTAGGTATCGATCTTGGCACAACCAATTCACTGGCCAGTACTCTGGTGGATGGAAAAGTGGAATTTATTGATTTTGACGGCGCAGTGTTACTGCCCAGCGTTGTCTCTTTTCCAGATGGAGAAGAGCTTATCATAGGGCAGAAGGCAAAAAACCGGTATTTTCTGGATCCAGAAAATAGTGTCAAGTCCATCAAGCGGCTGATGGGCAGTCATACAAAAACCCGGTTAAGGGGAGTGGACTACCTTCCCGAAGAGATCTCAGCTTTAATCCTGAGGTACATCAAGGAGACTGCTGAAAAACAGTTCAACAAAAAATTCAAAGACGTGGTGATCACTGTCCCCGCCTATTTTTCCGACGATCAACGCAAGGCAACTACTACTGCCGGCAAGATAGCCGGATTTAATGTAAAGCGGATCATTAACGAACCGACAGCGGCTTCCCTGTCCTATAACTTTAACAACGAAAGTGAAATATCGGCGGTTGTCTACGATCTGGGTGGCGGAACCTTCGATGTGTCCGTGGTAAACATTTCGAAAGGCATCGTCGAGGTTCTGGCCAGCCATGGTAATAATAACCTGGGCGGGGACGATTTTGACAGTAAACTGGCCGAATTGATAATCGACAAGATTGAAAAAACATACGAACAGCCTCTCAAAGGCCACAAACGTGTGCAGCAACAGATGCAGGTGATAGCGGAAAAATGCAAGATCGCCCTGTCGGACAACCCGTTTGAAACAGTGATTGAGAACATTGTTTATGACAAGGAGAAGCCGCCGCTGAGCATTGAAATGGAAATCAGCAGATCCGAATTTGAAGACCTGATTCGAGCCGATATCGATGAAACGATGAACCTGGTACATGCCGCTCTGAGTGATGCCAGGCTGCAGGCTGCGGACATCAACCAGATTCTGCTGGTGGGGGGGTCATCGAAAATCCCGATGATCGCGGACGAATTTGAGTCGATTTTTGATATCGCTCCATCGGGCAGTATTGATCCGGACCAGAGTGTCTGCATAGGAGCAACCGTGCAGGGAGGAATTATTGAGGATGAATCCATCAATTCGATTCTGGTGGATGTAACACCCTATACCTTTGGAACAAGAACAGCTGTGCGGGATCAACTTGGTTTTATCCTGGACGATGATCAATTTGTGCCGCTG
This sequence comes from bacterium, assembly GCA_029940215.1. Classification (GTDB taxonomy): domain Bacteria; phylum SAR324; class SAR324; order XYD2-FULL-50-16; family XYD2-FULL-50-16; genus JAHJRI01. The sequence continues at coordinate 10,246 of JAOZRE010000124.1, forward strand.
ATTAAACGAAACTCCCCCCTTCCGGTCAGTAAAAGCAAGGCGTTTTATAAGGCACACCCGCAACAAAAAATTATCGAGGTTACCGTGTACCAGGGTGACAGTAGTGTGGCATCTGATAATAAGCTCATCGGATTGTTCAAAATCGAGGACCTTTCCCAGAAGGAAGACAGTGAAGAGATTATTCTGGCGATGAATCTCGATCTGAATGGCATCTTGACAGTTATTGCGACAGAGAAAAGAACCGATAAGCAAAAACGAATTACAATTGAAAACTCCTTTGATCACGAAGATATCTCCGACTCGGTCAGTAAACTCTCTGATCTGCTGAGCGGAGATGCTGATGAATGGCAAAATGATGTTGCCGCTGAAGATGTACCGCAAAAACAAGAGTCAGAAGATGGGGGACCCCGGGAAGACCATAAAATCTATATTGCCCGCACCATGATCGAAAAAGCGGAAAGCAAGATGGAGAAGTCCTCGCCCGAAGATGCTGCCGAGATGACGAAAATTATAGCGCAACTGAAAACTGAAATGGGAGACACAAATCTAGTGGCGGTAGACCGGCTGACCGAAGAGTTGACAGATATCCTGTTTTACATTGACTGATTGAATAGCCACCATAACCCGGCATATTCCATAAAAATCGTTTCAGACTACTCGCTACCGAAAGAATGCTTCGGGTTCGAGCGGCCCCTCAAAAGCGCTTGTGATACCACCGGAACGGGTGCAAAAGTCTAACCGGACATTGCTGAGTTGTCTCAAAAATTACCCAAGTGTTTCCCATTCGAGTGATTTCCCTTAGCGATAAGGAAACACGTCGCTTGTCAAGGAATCGCGTCGCAAGTGAAAAGGAAACAGGTTGCTGTGGCGTTCTGTCGGCAAAATGTCTGGTCTTTATGGGACTTTTGCGGCCAGCTTATGCCAGGTTTTTTTTGTACGATCCCTTAGCACCGCCTTAAAAAACAGCCAGACCGTTTTCCACTTGATCACCTTTCCGGTCAGTTCACTCATCAGCAAAGCCTGAACCTTTTCAACTTCAGCATCGGACAGGGTTCGGCGCAATTGATCGGCGTATGACGCCTTATTTCCGCCGCCCGGTTTAAACCATTCATCAATTTTCCCGGATGAGATCAGCACCTCATTCTGAAATCGAGTCGAGGTATGGGTTTGAATGTGAAAGCCAGCTGAGCTGACCCAATCCATCACCGCTTGGCTATCCCAGTTGGTCCGATCGTTGTCCGGGTCCTGGTATATTGCCTCCTCAGCCTTCAGGATTCGCTCTCTGAGATCCGCATCCAGTTTGAACTCAGGCATGAACTCAGAAAGCCGTTGACCATCAGCCGGAATATTTTCGGCCAGTGCCAGGATTCCATTTTCCGACAGTATCAAACCGATCTGCTTCAACATCGCTGATCTGTCACGGCTGCGTGACAGCACCGCCTGTCCAAATACCGCATCGAATTGCAGATTCTCCCGAGTCAGATCACCCAGATCCAGCATCCCCTCTTTTTCCGGCACACGCGTAATGATCGGCCTTAACAGCGGGTCCCGATCCAGAAACCGGTCAGACAGGTTTTTTTCAGCTTCTTCACTGTCCACAACACCGTAGACAGTCCCTTCGGGAACCTGTCTGAGCGCCTCGCCCAACATCAGACCATTTTGGGCATTGAGATCAATGACCATATCGCCTCTGTCCAGGGACAGATAAGCAA
>JAOZRE010000500.1:0-245 GCA_029940215.1 bacterium
TATACAAAAACCGTCTGAACTGGTGATGAATCAAATGGGGAAAAAACTGCCAGACCATGATCTGCTGGTTGTTGCGGGTTCTCTGTATCTGGTAGGGGCGTTTCTGGCAATATGGGAGAAGGGAACTTTTTCTTATTGAAAGTGTCTGGTTGAGAAAACCCATATTGCCGAAATCGGTGTGGTGTTGGTATAGGTATTCGAAACACGTAGATCATTCGTTCATCTGTTTAATGCAGGTAGAAAAG
>JAOZRE010000500.1:255-3165 GCA_029940215.1 bacterium
AGTGGCGCTAATTGATCAATTACAAAAAAGTATTCAGCTTGAGAAAAGCAGGACAGCAGAGCTGAAAGAGGCTGTTGAAACAGGGATCGAGTTTTTCCAGAATTTCAATGACAGTCGCATGGAACTGGCTTTTTCTCTTTTCTCAGAGGACATGAAAAAAGCCCTGTTCGAGGTGATCTTTTTCTTGCATGTGAATGATAAAAAATATGAGGAACATACGTTCATCAGCACCCGCATTGAAAAAGTCCATGATGTCCCTAAAGAGGTAGAATACGAAGAGACGGCGTCGCTATATGTTGAAAACGCGCCTTCGGGGGTTGTTGGTATCGATGATTTATCGCCGATTTTTCGGCACCAGTTTGAGAAGTTCGTGACTGCAGAAATGGATGCGTTTGTCATCGAAGAAAAGGGTTTTTCGCCGATATACAGTATTGCCTCTCTGGGATCCATCGGTACCATCAGCCACAAGCAGACAGCATCAGATCTTGATCTGCAGGTGCAGTATGAATTGGAACCCTTTCTATTCAGCAAACAGAATTTGTCTGATGAGCAATTGAAGGATAAAGCAAGTGAATTGATCAGTTTTTTTACCAATAAGTTCAGGGTGGTAAAAAAGATAAAAGCGATCGATCTCAGGCAGGAATCTGTTAAGAATCAGTTGTCAAAGGCCGGACATCAGAATTTCAAGAGTCGGTTTCCAATCATTCATGAAATTGTGGTTCTGGGTAAAAAAGCGGTTCAACAGGCTGTGACCAATAACTTTGAATCAAGGCAGAAGCTGGTTAAGGAGCTGATTGGAATGGTCAGTCTTCATTCCAAGATCTGTCTGAAAAGGGTGCATGCCGAGAAAGAGAAATTGCTGAAGGAAAAGATCAGGAGAATCCAGAACTACGTTCAAAAAAAATATCCAAAGGCGGAAATTTATCTGTTCGCCTATTCAAATGATGACTATCGAGCAGGTAAACATGGAACAACACTTGAGTCGAAGGAAGCATCAGGATCCGCATATGAATTGATTCTGAATTACGAAGTGTTGATGCCCGGGATTCAGTTTTCACCCATGGTCCCCATTCACTTTTTGATGCCGCAGGATGTCAATGCTGACAAGGCTTCCTATGAACAATTGGTAAACTACATACGCTTTCACTTTATCGATATCTATGATCGGTTCAGAACCCATCTGGTTGATCTTGGGGCAACGCCTCCGCTTACCAGGGAATATATGTCAGCGCATTCCGGTGCCGTTTACTGGGAATCATTCAAGGCGTCTTCAGGTAACCTGCCTAAGGCTACTTTGAACCTGTTGAGGCTTGAGATGCTCTTTGACGATCGCTTCAATACGTCTGTTATCGAATTGATTAAAGACCCCAAAAAACTGGATAGTTTTTCAGGTAGTTTTCTTTCCGTAGAGCGTGATGGTGAAGGGATTGATTCTGACGAGGATCTGGAAGTAACAGTCGAAGTGGATGACTTCTATGATGACTATGGGCTGGAAGTAAGTAAAGAAACAAAGGAGGCTGAAGAGGAGGAAGAGGTTCTGGGAGAAGAGGATTATCCAGGAGGATTGCCTGTTGAAGAGGTCCTAAAAATTGAAAAAAAGTATCCATCCCTGAGGCAGGATCCGTGGTGGCTGCGCTATAAAGCTTTAAAAATCGGGTTTGGTCCGGAGAACAAGAGAATTACCGATCAAAGAGAAAAAGATTTGATTTCGCGCATTATAGATCTGGGATTTGCGCTTCATATGAAGATTTCAGACGTCTTCGTAAAAATCCGGGAGAAAGAAAAATTGACCTCTTATCGTGAAAATGTTCTGGGGCTTTTGCTGAAAAAGGCTTTTCCCGTCAGTAAAAGAAGGTTCCTGGAGCATATCGTTAATGGTGAGGTGGGCTCAGTTATCAATTTTGAGAAGGACTTGAAGTTTCTGTTTCAGCGTTCAATGAAGCGCATACAGGCCTATGTTGATGAGTATGGGGGTGAGGACAAGACAAATGAGGAAGAGAACAAGATCTGGTACTACTACTACCAGAAGAACTTCGATCCTCCCAAAAATGTCATTCGCAGAGATATTCTATCCGATTTGAAGGTTCCCCGTGGTCGCTTGCAGATAGGCATCAACAATAAGCAGAAATGGTTTTATCGATCTATTCAAAAGAGTACCTTGGAAAGCCGCTATGATACCTTTGGAATGTTAGATCACTTGCCGGAAGAGGTCGATCTCTTTCAACACAACTCCTTCCTTCATGGTATTGCGCACTGTATATTGAATGGGTACTACGGTGTCCTCAATAAAGGGACACTCCGTGAGAGCCGGACACATCTGGAATATCAGGTAGGGCACACTGAGGTTGGAAAAGCGTCTGCTGATAAATGGGCCTACATTCGGCCGGACATAGTAGATCGTCTCGTTGACCGAATTGATCATGCGTTTCCGCCGCAGGAGTATGATTTTCGAGACTGTATTTACAAGGAAAAGAAAATTGTAAACGTCTTTATTTGTTTGAATTTATTGGAATACGGGCGGGTTTCGTTTATGTATCGTGACAATATGAAATCGTGGTATGTGGATGAAATAGATCATCTAGCGGTGGAGAAGCAAGCCCAGGATATGTATCAGAATATTGACCTGTTTTTTGAATGCTCAGAACTCCATTCAACCATTAAGCAGTTTTTTGAGGACAATAAGATTGATATACACAACCCCGGAGAGACTAGTATTACGTTCTGGGTAAACCCCAATAGCATTCATACCCACCATCCGGCTGATAAGTATGCCCAGAAAGAGGATGAGCTTGCCCGGGACTATGGAAACATGATTCTCAGCTAATGCTTAACGCAGGCCGGCGTTAGTGATGGCATCTCTTGCTAGTTCGTCACAGCGCTCGTTTTCTATGTGTCCAGCATGACCCTTGT
>JAOZRE010000501.1 GCA_029940215.1 bacterium
TCCGCTTAATATGCAACTGATTGGTCGACTAGGTGCTATTGGAGCAGCATATGCATCGTTGCTGATGTTTTTCTGCTGTCTGGGGCTACTTTACTGGGTTAGTTACAGGATTGTTAGTTTTGATTTTCCTTGGGGTTCCGGTTTTAAATCGATGATTGCAGTCGTTATCGTCTCATTCTTCTCACAGGTAGATTTCGTAGAGGGAGGGGTTGGTCATTTTCTAAAACTCGTGATGCTGACCACGGTTTATCTGTTGGTCCTGCTTTCTTTGAAGGAAGCCTCTATTTATGGAATTATCCGTAAGGTGGTTGCTCAGTGGTCTTTAAAACGGTAAATGCCCACCAGACATGATTTTCCATATGAGTCCCGGCAGTCGTAGCTTTCCCAGACCGGTTTCAGCATATTTCGAAGCGGGGCCATTTTTTCAGGGTTAGAGAAATCCTTCTCCTCATAATGGACCGTGACAATCTCTGCACCCTTGCTTCTCAGTTTTTGCAATTCATTTTCCGATGCTTGTCGCCTGACCCACCCTTTCTTATCTGCGTAGTACAAGGTTTCATGAAATCGGGTGCCTGAGCTTTCGAGACTGATCAGTCGGGTGTTCTCTGGAAGATCCATCGCCTTGATTTGATCGCCGATCAGTTTGGGGCCTATGGAAAGCCTGAAATGGTTCCACGTTTTCTTCCCACTATAGCCCACGTACCCAATTAGTAGAAATATCGCAAGACTGGCTTTTACCTTAGGAGAGATTTTCTTAACAGGGGCTCGTAGCCAATAGAGAAATCCCAGTCCGGAAAATACGATCAGAGCCGGTGTAAATGGTAGTTGGTAGTAATTGTGAACCAAATTGCCATGGGTGATCAGTGACAGATAAAATAGGTTGGCGAATAGCAGGGCCATGGCAAAATCGTTACGGATCTTACGGGAAGCGATGGCAAAAATGCAAAACAGCATTAAGAACTGAGTAGTGATCTGATCAAAAAACCGTTGTTGCATCACGTAAACAAATTTTACCGAAAAGAGGTCTTTCAGATTGAATCCCAGATCGTGGCCAATGCTAATTGATGCTGGAAGGTAATATTCAGTGTAAAGAAGCCAGCCCAGATTAACGACCCACACCACAGTGCCGATCAATATCAAACGCCAGTCGAGAACAAGTCTCATTCGGCGGTTAATAACCAGAAGGTAGATGAAACTGATGCCGATTTGGAGGCCATAGGGTTTAAACAAGCCAGCCAGTAATGTCGTGACCAATAGCAGGACCGAGTTTTTCACGGACCTGTCCTGCATGAACTGCCAGAAGTAGTAGAGTGATGCCAGCATGAAGCTTACCATGCCTGTGTCTGAATTGATGGCCCGATCAAAAAACCAATTATGGGAGTTAATCGTATACAGGAACATGATAAACAGCACGGTCGCTCTTTTTTCACTGATTAACAACAATCGCAACAGGAATATCCATCCGATCAGGGCAATGGAAATGGCTATTATCCGGGCGACCCAGATTTCTGGCCCTGCAATCCAATATCCCAGAGCGACCAGTCCCATAAAAACTGGGAACTCCTGGGCAAGTATAGAGTCTTCTGAATCGCCTTTAAAGACATTGCTGTCCGGGGCCCAGAACGTCGCCGGGTCTTTGTATATATTCATGGCGGAAGAAGCCGCCGATATTTGATTCCAGCTGTGCCGATCAAGAACAGGGGAGTTGATGTGAAACAGGCGGATTAAAATGAATAGCAATATCAGAACAGTTACCCCAAGTTTAAAATTGCGGTTTATAGCGAATACCGGTTCGGCTTTGTTCAACAGGGCTATCATCTCAGGGGGACTCGACGTGTCATTGTTGTGGATCCTGGAGGTCGTCTCTCATGACCGATCCCTGGTTTGTAAAAAGATCAAATTTGATTCTACTGTCCTTGGGGACGTATATTGCCGTATGACTTTGATATTCAAAATAAAAACCATCTGGCTGTAGATCATAGGAGAGCTGCCATAGGTCCTTGGATTCATCGACCTTGAATATGCGGTTGGCTTTTATTCCTGGAAAAGCGTGACCATTGATCCAAGTGGTGAGATGAATCTGATGGTTTTTTCCCCGACGGATGGTGATATCTCCTTTCTGAACTCGGACCTTGACCACATATTCCTTTTTCCGCTTTGGAAGCAGCATGGTTTTATCTGAATAATCGATCCGAAACGGGGAACTGAATAAAAACCGTATCGAAAACAAGAAAGTGCAGATAATAAGAAGGGATGCACCTACCATATACCGATTTCGGGATTTCTGGAAAGGTGTTCGATTTACATGCTTTTTTTTGTATTTCTCCAGCCAAAAGTAGTACAAAAACCAGGGCACAAACCAATTTATTCCGAAGGCATACAAGTTGTCTGAGAAAAAATGACCACCCAGTGCAATTCTCCCATAGCCAAGCCAGCTTCCCCATCCAATGGCAAATAAAAGGGCAAGTAAGGATGCTTTGCGATGATGTTTTTTTAGAAGAAAATAGAACAATACCAGTATAAAACCGGCACTGGAATGACCGCTTGGAAAGGATTTGCCACGATAATCCCGGTTGCCGAACGCCAGAACCTTTCGAAATGAATGTGTACCGCCGAATTCAATGATATCCCTTGGTCTGGGCCGTCTCCATGACTCTTTAACGATAATATTTACCACAATTATCGGTCCGATAAGAATAGACAGAAGGATGAAGAGTGATACGACCCGTTTTGCCCAAAACCGGGGATGTAGGTAGGACGCGCAAAGGTAAAACAGGCCCCAAGCGGCGACGGCTGCGGTCAACAAGGGGCCCCAATTATAGAAAAATACAATTGCGGCAGCATCATAGCCAAGCCATTTTTGTTGACTTTCATCGAAGTATGGCTTTGATAGTTCGATATCAAAATCAGTGACGAGGCAGACGACAGTCCCAACGATCAAAATGCAGAGGGGTATAATAAATTCATATATGGCGATTCTGTTTTTTATGGAAGGTTGGGGCATAGGACGAGCTTTCAGTATTGAATACAATTGATGGTATAAATGTCAGGTTCTTATGTGACCAGTTTTAATCCGGGTTGTCAATTTCAGAAAGCCCCTTATCACTGAACTTCTCTGCACTTGCGGCTAGATACGTCCCTCCTCAACAGCATGACAGGCG
>JAOZRE010000125.1 GCA_029940215.1 bacterium
CTTCAAGGGGGCAAAGCAATACCGTACCCTTTGGGTGCGGATTCGTTTTATTCCAGGACGTTTACCTATTTCCTGGATAGTTTGATTATTCTGATAGAGCTGTACCATGGTGACCAAGATGAAAACATTGTTTAAACCTCTTATTTACGGAATGCTGGTTGCTGTTCTGATACTGGTCGGGTGTGACCTGGAAAAAGGGGATACCTCTTCCTGTGTTCCAAATGAGGTTTCTGGCAGTGGGCCCTATTTCTTTGTATCTAAAAGTGCGGGGTCTTGTGTGGATTATACCCACGATCTGGGCTCGACACCCAAGGATGTATTTTTCATTTTCACCAATGCCAATTCATCTAACGTAAGTGGGTCATCTATAACGGCCTCCACAGTGCCTGTAACAGAATTGTTGCCAGCAGATACAATATTGACGATTCCATATTTTCGGGAAGCTATTGGTACCGAATATCGTAAAGTTGGGGTGAAAGGAAAACCTGACGCAGCAGCGCTAGGTGCAAGGCCTCCTATTCGACCGTTGGAGGTGGGTTCAAATTTCAGATCTCAATTGATCATTCCGATACAGATATACAGCAACGTTGGAGATTTCCAAAGCTTTGCAGCAGATTCGAATACCACAGTGTCGGCAACACAACGACAAAAGGTTGTGGATACTGAGGTAACACTCAATATTTGGGTGGCGAATGACAGTTGGGCACCCTGTTCAAAACAGTATTGCCTAACTCAGGCCATGGTGGATGCCTTCGCGGATAAATTTTTAATAGCCGGAACAGGCAATGATGATATTTATGACTGGGTAACGGAAGTTTATGGACTGCCTTGGGGAAGTCACAACCATGACTATCTCATTCCAGCTTCTTCCTCTACTAACATTGATATTCTGTTTTTTGATATTGATAATGATGGGAACCCAGGAAACAACCCGTCCCAGGTAGTTATGGGATACTATGATCCAAGCAATAACTATCTTTCAGCTAGTGCACCATACGGGTATTCGAATGAACGGCTCCTCTTCTATATTGATTCAGTACTGTCAGCAGAGGCTGATGGTACCTGGGAGATTTCTGACCCTTGGCCGGCAAACCTTGTTTCTACTCTGGCCCATGAATTTCAACATATGATCCATTTCTATCAGAAGAATGTGACTCATAATACCGGGTCTGAAACCTGGATCAATGAGATGTCATCTTTGATGACTGAGGATTATTTGGCTGATAAGTTGTTGGCTGATGGTCCAAGGGGTGTGGCGTATAATGACTACACGGCGGGAAGTTCAGGCAATACCGATGGCAGGCTACCGATGTTTAACTACTATAACGATGTCAGCCCCACTGTTTTCAGTTATAGTACAACCGTTAATTACGCCGTCACCTATGCCTTTGGAGCGTACCTGTCCCGAAATTACGGTGGGGCAGAACTTTTTCAGAAAATAGTGCAGAACAGCTGGACCAACTACCAGGCCATTACCAGTGCAGTAACAGAAATGGGATATGATGAGACATTCACTTCACTGCTGCAGAAATGGGGGGTTGCTGTATTGTTGTCTGACCAAACAGATCTGACTTCAGGATTTCAGTACAATACAGGTAGCGGGTTTGCTTCAACCGTAAACAGTATTACCTATAATGTGGGGTCGGTAAACCTGTTTAACTATAGCTATTATGGACAGGTTGGGCCATTGTATTATACGCCATCGAGTGTCGGGAGGCATAATAAACTGTCCAATACTTACGTTAAAGTGGGGACCGCTCAGACGGGGACATTTACTGCGGCGGTTGAAATGGCGTCAGGCGTTAGACTGACGGTCGTGACTAAGGATAGTAACTGATATTCAGGAGGCATCAATGCAATGGCAAGCAGATGCGATTGTTTCCATAAAAACCAGGGTTCTACCGGCTGTTCTGGGGGCGCTATTGCTGCTCTTATTTTGTGGGTGCACCGTGGCGCAGGCTGACAGGCCGGGCGATACCATGGGAAAAATACAGATTCAAGGGAAGGTGTCTGTCAAAGGCAGCGGTCCTCATACGTATCTTTGCCTGAGCACGAATTCGGGAGCGGATTACCGGCTGGAAGGAGGGCTTAAGGATTTGATCTGGGGGCGATACCAGCAGGAAACCATTACTCTTGAGGGTGTGATTACTAAAAAGGCAGTGGGCCCTGGATTTCCAGCTGAGTTTATTGTGCATAAAATTCTGTCGAATGAACCATAGCAAAAAAGAATAGCTATGAAAAAGGTCTTGAAAGCGCTATCTACATGTTTGGTTTTTTGCCTTCTGACGACATCTGCTTTGGCTGATATTTCTGTGGGGGTTGAGGTGCCGCTGTCTTATCAGTTTAAAGAAGCGGACGACGGGTCGAGTCTTGAAGCTGATGGACTGCCATCCGGATTTATCCTGTTGGCAGGATTGCCTTTTTTCTCAGGGGGCGTCGGGCTGGAGTCGTACGGGATTAAACTGGACCAGACCGGTAATCACAAAATCGGCTTACTCATGGTGGATGCTTACTATGTCCTGTCACTGCCGATTGCTAGTATTACACTGGGCGTTGGAGTTGGTACCGTGGAAGTTGGGGGGGACAACGCGTCTTTTTATGAGACAACAAACTGTTCCCAGTATTTTGTCCGACTCGGGGTGCCGATTGGTCCTCTGTTTGAAATACTTGGCAGTTTTCACAATGTCTTTGCGAAGGTGAAGACAAAAGATACTGATAATCTATTGGAGGCCGGTGGCCACATGACAACGATCGGGGTTGCTTTTTCTTTTTAAGGTAACGGACAGATTATTAAACTTTCAGGAGTACTTTTCATGGCAGGGAACAGAAAACGGTGGAGTGATCGCCTTTACATAAAAGACCTGGCAGACAGGGTGGGTGAAACCCATATCCTTGAAGGATGGGTGCAATTTACGCGTAAGTCCGGGAAAATACGTTTTCTTGGCCTGAGGGACGGATCGGGAATTATTCAGTGTGTGATGGTCAGGGAGGAGATGGATGACCAGTATTTTGACTTGTTTTCCCAACTGAAGCAGGAGACCTCTATACGCCTGACGGGAGTGGTTCAGGCATCGGATCGTTCGCAGTTCGGTGTGGAAATTCTGGCGAAAGAGATTGAGATACTGGGTATTTCCAACCAGTTTCCTGTCACGCCCAAGGAGCACGGGGTGGACTTCCTGCTGGGGAATCGCCATCTCTGGCTGCGCTCGAAAAAACAGGTTGCCATTTCAAGGGTTCGCAGCACTGTTATCCAGGCCCTGCGTGATTTTCTGTTTCAGAGCCATTTTGTGCAGATGGACTCTCCGATTCTCACCCAGAGTGTGGGTGAGGACCCATCAGGGCTCTTTGCGGTCGATTATTTCGATCTTGGAACCGTGTACCTGGCCCAGACAGGACAACTATACCTTGAGGCTTCGATCGCTGCTCACGGGCGCACCTTCTGTTTCGGACCGACCTTTCGCGCTGAGAAATCAAAAACACGGCGGCACCTGACCGAGTTCTGGATGCTGGAAGCTGAAATGGCATTCTTTGATAACGATGACAACATGGACTTCGAAGAGGATATGATCAAATTCGTGATTCAAAGGGTTCTGGAACAGTCGGAGTGGTACCTGAGGCAGCTGGAACGGGATACGGATCGATTGAAAAGCTGTCTGACGCCTTTTAAACGGCTTAGTTATACCGAGGCGGTGGACATCGTTCAGAAAAAGGGAAGTTCTGTTCAGTGGGGCGATGACCTCGGTGCAGCTGACGAGACGATGCTGACTGAAGATTCCGATGTACCGGCCTTTGTATATAATTACCCGAAGGCTGTGAAGGCCTTTTATATGAAGAACAACCAGGAAGACCCCAGGACTGTCAAGTGCGCTGACCTGATCGCTCCGGAAGGCTTTGGTGAGATAATTGGCGGCAGCCAGCGGGAAGACTCTCTGGAGCTGTTGGAGAAAAGGATTAAAGAAGAAAATCTGCCGATTGAGAACTATGAATGGTATCTCGATCTTCGTCGATATGGGACTCTGGAACATTCCGGTTTCGGGCTGGGACTGGAGCGACTGGTAGGATGGATCTGCGGGATTCCGCATATTCGCGAAGCCATTCCTTTTCCGCGCCTGATGGAACGGGTGACACCATGAAGATATGGGGGATTTCAGATACACATTTCCAAAGCGGTCAAGTAGATTCGATGAGCAAATGGGGGGATGTCTGGGTTCACCATACTGAAAAAATCATTGAAAACTGGAAAGCTGTTGTCGGGGAAGATGATCTGGTGTTAATCGGTGGGGATATTGTCTGGTCTCTCCAACTGGAGAAAGCGCTGATCGATATCCGCATCATCGACCGACTTCCTGGTAAAATGAAGATTATCATCCAGGGGAATCATGATAGCTGGTGGCAGGAGTACGATGATCTCTGCAAAGCTATGCCGGAACGGATTTCTCCGCTGGAGGGGAACGCAGTCAAGATAGACGGTCAGGTGATTTGCGGGATCCGGGGTTGGATTTCTCCAAATGATCCCGATTTTGAACTCCTGGATCGGGGGACCTTCGACCGGGAAATGATTTTGTTGAAGCAGGCCCTTGATGCTGCTGTCAAGCTTGATCCCAAGGACGGCATTCATCTGCTGATGCATTTTCCACCCTTCACAACCAAAGGGCATCAGACACCGTTTTTCAAACTGATGACGGAGTATCCGGTCGTTACTTGCACCTACGGTCACTTTCATGTCAAAAAGGAGTGGGACGCTCTGCCCAAAGGCATCATCCAGGGTATTGACTGTCACCTCACCTCCACTGACTACCTTGAAAACAGACCCGACCTTGTCTGGCAGGGATAAAAAAAAGGGGATCACGTCCTGAAGACCTGATCCCCCTCTCTATCTGTCTGTCTTAACCCGGGTCCTTGACGGAACCGTTCTGAAACCTTTCGATCACTGTATCTATTAGCTAGCTGCAATAATAGAATTCAGCGTTGTGCTGGGTCGCATGGCAGCAGTTGCTTTGTCGAAATCCGGCACGTAATAACCGCCGATATCAACTGGCTTGCCTTGAGCTGCCATCAACTCGTCGTTGATCTTAGCTTCATTTTCCTGAAGTTCTTTGGCCAGTTTTGAAAAACGGGCCTGCAGATCGGCATATTCAGCTTGAGCTGCCAGTGCCTCTGCCCAATACATAGCCAGGAAGAAATGACTGCCTCTGTTGTCGATCTCATTTACCACACGGGAAGGTGATTTCCGGGAATCCAGAAACTTGGCGTTGGCTTCTCCCAGCGTTTTGGCGAAAAGTTTGGCTTTGGCGTTGCCGGTTGTATTTCCGATATGATCCAGGGCTTCAGCAAAGGCCAGGAATTCACCCAGGGAATCCCAACGTAAATGACCTTCTTCAACAAATTGTTGCACATGCTTGGGGGCAGATCCACCAGCTCCGGTTTCAAACATACCACCACCTTTCATCAACGGTACGATTGACAGCATTTTTGCACTGGTTCCCAATTCCAGAATTGGGAAGAGGTCAGTCAGGTAATCCCGCAGGATATTACCCGTTGCTGCAATAGAGTTTTGACCGTTTCTGACTCTTGCCCAGGCAAAGGTAGCTGCTTCTAATGGGGCCATGATTTGAATGTCCAGACCTTCTGTGTCGATACCCGGCAGGTATTTGTTCACTTTTTTGATGATCTGTGCGTCATGTGCTCGTTTTTCGTCCAGCCAGAAAATTATGGGAAATCCGGTCAATTTACCTCTGTTGACGGCCAGTTGTATCCAGTTTTGAATCGGGGCATCTTTTGCCTGGCAAGCTCGGAAGACGTCGCCTTCCTCAACTGCTTTTTCAAGTAGTACCTTGCCTGAAGTAGCTACAATACGGACCGTACCTGCCTTTGACATTTCAAAAGTTTTGTCGTGAGATCCGTACTCTTCCGCTTTTTTCGCCATCAGTCCGACGTTCTGGCAGGTTCCCATGGTGGCCGGGTCGTAACTGCCATTTTTAATACAATCTTCGATGGTTGCCTGGAAAACGCTGGCATAGGTTCTGTCTGGAATCAAGGCTTTCGTATCATTCAGTTTTCCGTCGGGGCCCCACATTTTTCCTGCTTCGCGAATCATGGCCGGCATGGAGGCATCGATAATCACGTCACTCGAAACATGCAGGTTGGTGATCCCTTTGTCAGAATTCACCATGGCGAGTTTCGGGCGTTTTTCGTAAGTTGCCTGAATATCAGCTTCGATTTCTGCTTTCTTGTCAGCAGGCAGTTTTTCGATCTTCAGATACAGATCGCCCAGTCCCATGTTTGGTGTAATACCGAGCTCTGAGAATGTAGCGGCATGTTTCTCAAACACATCCTTAAAGTAAACATAAACGGCATGCCCGAAATAAATCGGATCTGAAACCTTCATCATAGTGGCTTTAAAGTGCAGAGACAACAGCACGTCTTTGGCCTTGGCATCCTGAAACTGAGCTTCAAAAAATTCACGCAAAGCTTTTTTGCTCATCACTGCAGCATCAACAATTTCTCCGGCTTCCAGGGGCAGAGATTCCATCAGAATGTTCGTGCTGCCGTCCTGTCCCACAAATTCGATTTTAACTTCATCTGCCTGTTCCATGGTGATCGATTCTTCGCTGCCGAAATAATCCCCACCGGTCATGGATGCAACATGCGTTTTTGAATCTGAACTCCAGACACCCATTTTATGGGGATTCTTTTTAGCGAATTCTTTGACTGGCACGGCTGCTCTCCGGTCTGAATTCCCTTCTCTCAGAACTGGATTTACTGCACTACCCAGGTTTTTCTGGTAGCGGGCCTTAATCTCTTTTTCTTCATCATTTTTCGGATCTTCAGGATAATCCGGAACCTGATACCCTTTCTCCTGCAATTCTTTGATTGCGGCTTTCAGTTGTGGAATGGAGGCACTGATATTTGGAAGCTTAATAATAGTACATTCTGGTGATTGAGTAAGATTACCTAAAAAAGCCAGATCGTCTGATTGTTTTTGTTCCTCAGTCAGTTTCTCAGGGAAGTTGGCGAGCACTCTGCCAGCAAGAGAGATATCTCTTGTTTCAATTTCCAAGCCAGATCCCTTGAGATATGATTGTATAGTTGGGAGCAGAGAGTATGTTGCTAATCTGGGAGCTTCATCAACAATTGTCCACCTGATTTTTGCTGTTTCGCCAGCCATGTTATTTCCTCAGTTAAAGTTTAGATTTCTGTTTTCAACATCCTGAAACCAGGTTGTTGAAAATCATTTTGGCCACCCCTCCGAAAATGAGGTATTTTTCTTTCAGATATGGATGCCACATGTGTTGTGGCCTTCATACCTGCTTCCTCCAGAGGGAGTCAACTCAGTACGAGCTTAGTCTTTATCCAGAAACACGGATGAAAGAGTGGTACGACAAAACAAATAGGGTAAAGCCGGAATAGTATTTCGGCAGCTTTACGGTACTCATTACTATTAGAATAGACTTAACTCAATTTTTTACCAAATATGCGCTGTTCCTGTCAAAAATGAAACCTCTGACAGGTTGATTGAAATCATGCAATATTTGATGATTTTGGGCAGCAGTGAAGAATCTGAATTCAGCCCTGAAAAATCAAAAAAAATTGTTAAGAAGTGAGATTTTTAAATTACTGTAATAAATAGGAATTTAAATCGCATCTATACAAACCTGCTGCAAAAATAGTAGTCATAAGCGAATACCATTTCGGCTGATTTTATGACCGCTTTGCCAGTCTCGCGCCCAAATAATCGGACACCATGCAATTGCAGACCACCCAGCTCGTAAAAATCTATAACAAGCGCACCGTTGTCAAGGATGTGTCCTTTAGTATTTCCCAAGGGGAGGTGGTAGGACTGCTGGGGGCAAATGGTGCAGGGAAAACCACCAGTTTTTACATGGTGGTTGGTGTTATTCGGCCAAACTCGGGCAGTATTATTCTGGATGATCAGGATGTCACATCGCTACCCATGTATAAAAGGGCACGAAGAGGGCTGGGGTACCTGCCCCAGGAGGCATCCGTTTTCAGGAAGCTCAGTGTTGAAGACAATCTGTTTGCCATACTCCAGACCCTGAAAATAACCCGTAAAGAGCAGGTGAAAACGGCCGATCGTCTGCTTGATGAGTTGCGAATTAATCATATCCGCAAAAGCAAGGGTTTTTCACTTTCGGGTGGAGAGCGAAGGCGGGTTGAAATTGCAAGAGCACTGGTCACTCAGCCGAAATTCATGCTGCTTGATGAGCCCTTTGCCGGGGTAGATCCCATAGCCGTCCTTGATATCCAGGAGGTCATTCGGGAACTGGCCGGGCGCAACATCGGCATTCTGATCACCGATCATAATGTCAGGGAAACCCTAGGTATTACTGACCGGGCTTATATTATGAACGACGGGCAGATCATTGTCGAAGGCACCCCGGACTATATCATTAATAACGAAATGGCCAAGAAGGTCTACCTGGGTGAGAACTTCAAACTGTGACCCCGGACATTCTCCATCCTCTCTAACCGAAAGAAAAATCATTCATGCGACTGCTTCGCCTCGAAATCTCCGGATTCAAATCCTTCTGCGATAAGACGGTTCTGAATTTTGTTCAGGACGGCATATCTGTCGTGGTGGGACCCAACGGATGTGGAAAAAGTAACCTGGTTGATGCCATCCGCTGGACACTGGGTGAGCAGAGTGCCAAGCATCTGCGGGGCAGCAGCATGGAGGACGTTATTTTCAGCGGAAGCAGCGTTCGGCGACCCGTCAGTCTGGCTCAGGTGACGCTGGTCTTTTCCAACCCGGAGCATGATACCATCTCAAAATATGCAGAATTCTCGGAGATATCTGTCACGCGTCGACTTTACCGAAGTGGGGAAAGCCAGTATATCATCAACAAGACGCCCTGCCGCCTGACGGATATTCGTGAACTGTTTATGGATACCGGTATCGGGGGTAAGGGCTACTCGATCATCGAGCAGGGAAAGATAGATCAGATTGTCACCAGCCGGGCGGAAGAGCGACGCGCGTTCATTGATGAGGCAGCTGGAATCGTTAAGTTCAAGGCCAAGCGTCGGGAGGCTGAAAGAAAGTTTGCAATGTCGAAGCAGAACCTTCTCAGGGTCGAAGATATCATCGCTGAATTGGCCCGGCAGGAAGAAACCCTTCGGGAACAGGTGGCGCAGGCTGAAAACTACCTGAATAAAAAAGGGCGATTGGAACGATTGCAGCAATGTACCGCTACCACTCGTTGGTTTTTCCTGAAAGAAGATGGTAATAACATCGACGCTTCACTTGAAAAAAATCGGTTTTCAGGTGAAAAACTGATCGCTTCCATCGAAACACTGGAGGTAAAGGAAGCAGCCCTGCAGTTGGAACTCACCAGCAGGGAGGCAAGGCAGGAGGATTTGAGGCGGGATATTCAGGAACAAAAGGAGGGGATAATCAAGCTGGAAGGTAAACTGGAAACAGATCAGGCAGCGATCGAAAACCTGGACGAGTGGCAGAAAAAGGGAACCGAAGAGAGTGAACTGATTGTTCGCCAGATTGATACGATCTCGTTGCAGATTGCCAGTCATCAGAAAGATGGTGACCGTTTCGAAAAAGAGATCGCGGAACTTAATCTCAAACTGGATCATCTGCTGGAAGTCGAAAAGGTCAAGGTGAGAGAGCTGGCAGACAGACAATCGAACCTGGAGAGCCGTCAGTCACTTGAACTTGACATGGTCAAGCAGCTCAATGATGACCAGAACCAGCTGACCCAGTCCCGGGAACGGCGCGAAGAGCTGAAACAGAGCGAGAAAATTACGAAAAGCCAATTGGATAAAGCCATCGTTGATGGCGTGGATCTCGATTCCCAATTGGAAAGTGAGCAGGAAAGCCTGGCCCTGAAGCGGGAGGCAAAATCACTTTGTCAGGGTCGTATTGAAACGTCACAGGCTGCTATTGAGGAGAAGGAAGCACAGGTCAAGGACAGCCAGGAAGAGATACAGGGGATTATTCAATCACATAATCAGGCGGAAAACCGCTATGATACACTGCAGGAGTTGATCCAGAGTCACGAGGCTTATGATTCAGCCACCCGTGATTTCCTGGACCACCTGGACCGGCATCCGGAACTGGCTGAAACGATTGGTTTCGAAGGAACACTGGCGGAGCTCGTCGTACAACCTGATGAAACAAAGCCTCAGGCCATCGCGTTTTTGAACCGGTATTTCAACTTGCTGGTCTTCTCTTCGGTGGACCGACTGCAGGAAATTGTGGCGCTCGTCAACCAGTTGGAACTGGAGCAGCTGCAGATGTTCTTCATGGACCTGGTAGGGGCACCCGTACCCACTGAAAATGGAGATAACCAGCGCTGGATACAACGTCGATCAGACCGATCGGAATCGGTACCGTTAGCTGACTCGTTTCAATCGATCGATATTCCGCTTAGTGAACTCAATCGAAAAACGCTGCAGGAGTCAGGAGGTCTGGTTGATCCCAATGCGGATATTATGACCCGTGCGCATATATTCCTGCTCGGAAAGCCGGGTAAATCCAACCAGGCGGAACAGTTCTTTAAGCGGCAGGAGGAACTCGTTGAACTCAGAGAGAGCCAGCAGAAGATGCAGGCGGAGCTGGAGATGGCAGAAGATCGGTTGAGTGGCGAACAGGCTGTCTTGAAAGAGCATCAGTTGAACCTGGCGCGATACCAGAAGGAGGCGATCGACCTGGACCTTGATATTCTGGGAGCTGAAAAGGGGCTGGATGCGAGGGCACTGGAAAAAAAGCGGATATCAGATAACCGTGCGCTTCTGCAAAGGCAGCTCGGGCAGTTTCAGCAAACCGGTGCCGCACTTGAGACCAAGGTCGCCACTCTATCTGAAGCCGTTCGAAGCAACAGTGAAAAGCAGCAGGCGATGCAGGAAGACATTCTGCAATTGAGGTCGGTGATTGATGAGGCAAGTCTGGATAAACAGGGGTACTCCGATGAGCTTCAAACGTTGAGGATCAAACTGGCCGGGCTGGATGAAAAGATCAGGAACAATCAGGCGATGTTGGAAAGGTTGGAGGATGATCGGCAACAGCGTAAAGACCAGCAACAGGAGATCAAACGGCATGTGCTGGAGACAAACGATAGAAAAAAGACAATTCTTTCGGAGATGAAAGAGTCAAGTTCGGCTCTTCCCCGGCAGTTGAAACTACTGGATGAAGTAGATAAGCAGATAAAAAAGGTGGCAGACCAGATTGAAACAGATCGGAACCAGCTGGCAGATCTTCAGGCGGTGGCACTCAAGGATCAAAAAAAGAAGAACAGCCTGACAGAGAAGAACCACAAACTGGATGTGCGGCTGGCACAGCTGAAGCAGGAATGGAAAAATATTGAGGACAACCTGTACGCCGAAAGCCGAATCACCCCTGAAGAGCTGATCGAAACCTTTGATGTACGGAAGTTTGATATCGATGCCGAGGCTGAAACGATTGCCGAGTTGAAACAGGACATCGGGGGTATGGATGATGTTAACCTGGCGGCTAAAAAAGAGTATGATACCCTGAAAGAGCGACTTGATTTTCTGACAAGCCAGTCTGCGGATCTGGAACAGAGTATCATCGCATTGGAAAACTCCATCAGCAAGATCAACCTGGAATCTAAGCGCCGATTCAAGGAGGCGTTTACATTGATCAATCAGCATTTCAGCCGTCTGTTCCCTCAACTCTTTGGCGGGGGAGAGGCCCACCTGGAGCTGACGGACGAGTCAGATCTGCTGGAATCGGGTGTTGAAATTATTGCACAACCGCCGGGTAAAAAGCTGCAGAATATGACATTGCTGAGTGGCGGTGAAAAGGCTTTGACAGCAATTGCACTGGTGTTCGCTGTGTTTCAGATCAAACCCAGCCCCTTCTGCCTGCTGGATGAAGTAGACGCCCCGCTGGACGAGGCCAATAACGAACGATTCAATCACCACGTCAAGCTGCTGACGGAGAA
>JAOZRE010000502.1:0-2155 GCA_029940215.1 bacterium
TTGGAGCCCCTGTCACCCCTTTCATGATAAACAGATTAATGCCGAATGGGGGTGTAATCGTCGCAAGATCATAAGCAAGCACTACAATGACTCCAAACCATAACAGATCCCACTGCAAACTATGGGCAATCGGTAAGAATATGGGAACACAGATTAGGATTAATGGTATAGCCGGCATGAAGCAGCCTAAGACAAACATGACCATTACAATGAAAAACAGAATGACCAATGGGGGCACATCCAGCACTGATATATACTCTGCCGCAACATGAGGAAGTCTGCTGAGGGCGATGAAATAGCCAAACACCTTAGCACCCCCTAAAATGAAGAATATCATGCCGCAAATTCTAGCGACCTCCCCGCCGCTGTTCAGGAGTGCTTTTATATTGAGCCTTCTCATTACTACTGCGATTACTAGAGCACAAGAACCGCCTAATGCCCCTCCTTCTGTTGGGGTAAAGAGGCCACCAAAAATTCCAAATATAACGAAAGCAAAAATACCTAAAATGGGGCCGGTAGCACCCAGTGACTTAAATCGCTCTTTCCAGGTTGATTTTTCTACCCTGGGTCCTAAGTCTGGATTAATCAGACACCTGACATAAACAAGTAACATGAACGCCATAGCTGTGATAATACCGGGAATGACACCTGCAATGAAAAGGTCCCCGATAGATTCTTCAGCCAGAATAGCGTAAATAATAAAACCAAGACTGGGGGGTATCAAGGTACCCAATGTTCCCGAACAGGTGAGCGTTCCAATGGATAGTACATCATCATATTTGTATTTTCTCATCTCAGGCAAAGCGATGGAAGTCATCGTCACAGACCCGGTCAACGTATCCCCCGATACAGCAGAAAATCCTGCAATGGCACCAACGCTGGAGATACATAATCCCCCTCTCAGGTGGCCAAACCATCGCTGTGCCGAACGATAAAGGTCCTCCCCAAATCCGCTATGCAAACAGATGAAGCCCATGACGATAAAAGATGCTGCCGCGGCCCACGGATAGTGCGCTACTGTTTTAAACCAGGTATGACCTATAATGTCTAACCCAGCATCAAGACCTCTGATTGAAGACATGAATAGAAAACCGACCGCCATTAAGCCAAATCCCACAGGCATCCCGCTCAACAATAGAGCCATCATCATTACCAGACCGATAATCCCCAGTATCGGTAAATCCAGATCCAGGGATGTCATCAGAATTATTGCCACTCCGATAGAAATACTAACCAAAACAGGTAAAACGGTGACAGAGAGCTTGAGGCCGGTCTGCACGCCTGCTGCCAGTATTTCAAAATAGTCACGAATAAATACCAATAGCAGCAATATGCAACCCAATGGAACCAAGAATGCGAACGGAGCGATGGGGATTCCAAATGTACGAGTTAATTCAGGTGTTTCGAATGCATATACAGCACTTCTCCAAATAACCAGCAAGAGGATAACAATACTATTAACACTGGCGATACTGTCTAATACCAATTTTGCACGGGGTTTGAGCATTTCTGAAAGAACTTCTACCTTGACGTGTGATTTGGTTGTTTGGGTATACGCTATTGAGAGAAAAACGAGAACAACCATTGTCATCTCAATAAGTTCGATTGTTCCCTGTATGGGGCTATTAAAAAAATACCTCAAAACCACATCAACCGTTGAGAGCCCAACTAATACCAGCAGGAAGGCTGCACCAATATACGCAATTATTTTCGTCAAAGAATTGAGACCCTCCATTTTATCAATTAACTTCAAAAGTATTTGACCGTCACCTCCTTTTCTGGTTTCGTCTTTCATATCAATCTTCATATTGGTTTCAGTTAACATTTTTGTGTTTTATAAACCGGATAAGTGTCTTAATAAACTAATTATCATAGGCTTCACGCAGAGGAACACCATACTTTTTCTCCAACTTCCTGAATTCAGCGATAATTTTCATCGCTTCTGAGGAGCTTACTCTCATTCTACGCTTAATTGTTTTTTCGAAACTTTGCCAGATTTTTTCAGCTCGGGCTAAATCATCTGGCGCGAGATAATGTGTTTCCCCCCCCATCGATTCCTCAAATATCTTTTTTGCTTTTACTGTCCTTTCCCACCAGGTCCTATTAAATAAACCGATCGCTACATCACGATTAACTTCATCAATAACAGTTTGCA
>JAOZRE010000502.1:2165-3152 GCA_029940215.1 bacterium
CAGCATTGACTTCCTCGATTATCTTCTGGATATCTTTAGGCAGCTTGTTCCATGCTCTTTTATTCATTACCATGCCAAATGGTGAATAGCCGAGAGTAACCGGAGTTATGTGATGAATCACCTTTCCGAATTTCCGATCAGTCAAAAGTGTGTAGGTAGTTAACGAAGCGTCCAGAACACCTTTTTGTACAGCCATATATACATCAGGAATGGGCATTCCAATGGGTGATGCGCCCAGTTTTTTTACCATTTTACTCAAAATACCATAACTCATCATTTTTAATCCTTTCATATCATCCAGTTTTTTTACCGGCACCTTCGATGTTCCGATTACAGCCGCAGAAGATAGATGTACAAATAAGATTTTTACACCCTTCATTTCATTTTTTACTTGGGGAATTTTTTCGAGGATCTCGTTAAACATCAACGTACCGTCTTTGACGACGATGCTTGGTGTGGATAAACTGACCAGATTTTCCATAATCGGAAACAGCCCTGGCTTTCTATCCATTGGAGCTTCCCCGATATCAGCAATACCCACCTCTATTGAATGGTAGATATCTGCTTGTTTGCTTAAAGATTGTGCGAAATAAGGGACAATTTTTACTTTGCCTTTAGTTCGTGTTTCTATCTCAGAGATCCATGGTTTAATGGCGGTCACCCAACGTTGGTGTGTTGGCGGAATACCCAAGTTGAGACTCAATTTAATAACCTTTGCATAGGTTGTAGTTGTTGAGCCAAGAGCGAGCAAAAGACTTAAACAAATGATCCCCAGAAGTTTATTTTTCATGTGACTCCTCTTTTTTTGTTAACAACATTTGATGAGATAAAATCCTCCAAGTGTTACTGAAGGTCGATCAATAAATCGCTTTAGTTTTTATAAACCACTTGCATCGTTAAAGGGACTCTCAAACGGATCGCAGTTTGTGGACAATCATGAACACATGCGTTGCAATGCCAACACTCCTCTGGATATGCGACCACAGT
>JAOZRE010000503.1 GCA_029940215.1 bacterium
GTACGTTCAACTAAAAACACAATAAAACAAGGTGACGATTTTGTCAATATAAGTATTATATTCACGTTAAATTAATATATTTATGCAAAATTAACGTGTTGTTTATGATTATATTTTGAATATCTACCTTTTTACAGCTTTTACGGGGACTGCTTTTTGTTTCTTTGACCTGCCAGTGAATGAACATTTCGCTCATAATTACTGAAGGAAAATAACAAGGATCGACAATATAATATTTTCGAGGTCTAGCATGCTTAAAAGTATTATTTTTAGCGAGATAAATGTCTCAAATATTAAACTGACCAACAACCGTCAGTATCACGCTTTTTGGCCTTTTTAAAAGGTTAGATTCCAATGATTGTTTTAAATCAAGTGTGTAACATTGTCCCACCATAACACCTTGCAATGCGTCGGGTTTAAAATAGAGTCAAATTTTCAGACAACAGAGCCAATGGGTCGACTCCAACGAATTCCCAGTTTTTTCATCTTACTCCTGAAGGTACTGGGATTAATCCCTATTAATTCAGCGGCTCCTCCTTTTCCATGGATTTGGCCGTTGGCAGTTTCCAGTGCTCGTTTGATGTGTCTGGACATGACCTCATCCATGGAAAGAATCTCCTTTTCATCATCAAATTGAGCAGATGTTTCACCTTTCGGCAAAACCGAGAAAAGGTGATCAAAATATATTAGCCCTTCCGATTGCAGAATAAGGGCACGCTCAACTTCATTTTCCAATTGCCGAACATTGCCCGGCCAATCATAATTCATCAGATAATCAATGGTACCAGGTGCAAGAATAAGTGAGGAGGATAAATTGAGTTCCTTTGATTTTTTCTCTATAAAAAACTGTGTCAGGGAGGGAATATCCATTTTTCTATCTCTAAGGGGGGGGATTATGATAGGGAAAATATTTATCCTGAACCATAGATCTTTTCGAAACGTTTTTTCCCGGATCATTTTTTCGAGATCACGGTGAGTTGCGGCTATGACCCTTATATCTACCGGAATCGATTCTGTTCCTCCCACTCTTTCAATATATCTATTCTGTAATACACGAAGCAGCCTGACTTGAGCAATGGGAGGCAATTCCCCAATTTCATCCAGGAATATTGTTCCACCGTTGGCACGTTCGAAACGTCCCAGTTTTTTTGCCACTGCCCCGGTAAATGCCCCTTTTTCATGCCCAAAAAGTTCGCTTTCTACTAGTGTCTCCGGAATTGCGCCGCAGTTAATAGGAATGAACGGCCCCTCGTGTCGAGGTGAAGATCGGTGGATGTATTCGGCGATTATTTCTTTCCCTACCCCTGTTTCTCCCAGAAGAAGTATTGAATTGTCCAAAACCGCTACTTTTTTGACCATCTCCATGGGGTTTAAACGGGGTCGGCGGCTTGATAAACTGGGATATCACAGTCAGAATACCGCCGAACTTTTTTTCTCAAACTGCCGGGTACCCAAAGCCAATCGGTTGGGTAAAAAAG
The DNA here is from genome assembly GCA_029940215.1 of bacterium. GTDB lineage: Bacteria > SAR324 > SAR324 > XYD2-FULL-50-16 > XYD2-FULL-50-16 > JAHJRI01. The sequence continues at coordinate 1,479 of JAOZRE010000503.1, forward strand.
GGGCTGGATTTCCCATGATGATGAAAAAATTGCAACAGGAACGGCTGAATGTTGTTATCACAGCAATATTTATCGCTGACCGCATTTTAGAGTGGACGATTGATTACTGCCAAAAATTCAGAGTCGGCGGTCAACCTATTTCCAAGTCCCAGGCAGTCCAATTTGCCATCGTTGAAATGTCTACCGAAGTAAAAATGGGAAAGACGTTCACAGAGAAACTGGTCGCCGATCACATCGAAGGCCGAGACATAGTGATTGAAACATCCATGGCCAAGTACTGGATCACCGAGATGGTGAACCGGGTGGCTGATCGTTCCCTGGAGTTATTGGGTGATTATGGAACACTGGAGGACTGTTACATTGTCCGGGCCAAACGCGATGTCAGAGTTATGCCGATATTTGCAGGAACCAATGAAATAATGAAACAAATAGTTGCGAAATTCACCAGCATTTAAAATAAAGAAGGACTATTATGGAAGATATTCTGTTCACACCGGTGACCGTCAACAAGCTCACCTTGAAAAACCGCATCTATATGCTGCCCATGTGGCTTGGTTTATGTGAAAATTGGGAAATCGGATCGAAAATGATTGACTTTTACGAAGAGCGAGCCAAGGGTGGAGCAGCTATGATTGCCGCAGGATTTGCAACAGTGAATGCAATGGCTCAAGGGCCTGTAATTGGAGGTCATGACGACCGATTTCTTCCCGGGTTATCGGCTTTCGCTGGCGCCATCAAACAGCACGGGTGTGCTGCAACGATGCAAATCAATCACGCCGGAGCAAATGCCTTTTTACCTGAAGGGTTAAAACCTGTATCAGCTTCCAACATACCCGGTATGGCAAAGGTGACTCCTGAGCCCCTGACACTGGAGGGAATCCGGCAAACCATCGCAGACTTCAGTGAATCTGCGGATAGAATGAAACGGGCAGGATTTGATGCTGTCGAGATCCTCGCAGCCACGGGGTATTTAATCAGCCAATTTCTATCTCCCGTTTCCAACAAACGAACGGACGACTACGGCGGACCGCTGGAAAACCGGATGCGTTTTGGCATAGAAGTGGCCAGGTCTGTGCGTGAGGCTGTGGGAGAGGATTATCCGGTCATCGTAAGGATCAACGGCCATGAGTTCATAAAGGGAGGTCTGACCCGGGACGAGTCTAAACTTTTCGCTAAAAAGCTTGTTAAGGAAGGGGGAGTAGATTGTGTCAATGTGAATGTCGGATGGCATCAGGCATATGTTCCCCAGATTACAGGCAATATTCCTCGAGGTGGCTGGGGTTATCTTTCCCGAGGTATTAAAGAAGCTGTGAACGTACCTGTAGTGGCCAGCCACCGTATTCCTGATGCGGAAACAGGTCGCCGGCTTCTCTCCGATAACATGTGCGACATCGTGGGTATGGGCAGAAGTCTGATTTCTGATCCTTATCTCCCGGAGAAGACCCGTATGGGGGAAGAAGACCGAATCATCACCTGCATTGCTTGTGCACAGGGGTGCTTCGATTCCATTCCCGAGGGTCGTCAGGCAACATGCCTGTGCAACCCCAGGGTTGGGCGCGAAAGGGCTACGGAGGCCAAAATTGCTCCCAAAAAGAAAAGAGTTATGGTAGTGGGTGGTGGGGCTGCAGGTATTAACGCAGCTCTGGCAGCAGTCGAACAT
>JAOZRE010000126.1:0-4571 GCA_029940215.1 bacterium
TTCTGCCGGTCATAACCACTACGGGGATCTGGGGAGTGCCGGCATCTTTTTTGATCGATATTAAAACCCGTAGTTTCATTAGCATTATTTTTCAATGATATACGCCCTTTGCCAGTTTTTTTAATTTTACTTGTCACCCTCTTCTGTGAAATACTGGGAAAACATACAGACAAACCGTTTTAGCTGATCCAGGCCAATTGACAAGCCTGATAAAAAATGAGAAAATTAGCACTCACTCTTAAAGAGTGCTAACTGGTTACTATTCCAATGGAAAACCCGCGCCTGAGCAATGGTCATTCGCGGCATTGTAGGTCAAAGATAACAATCGGGTACGAAAGAAATGGATAATCGAGCCGAGCTAGTTTTACAGATGATTGTTGAACACTATACGAAAACAGCAGAGCCCGTGGGTTCTAGAGTTTTGACCAAGCTATTGGATTTTCAGGTTTCAGCAGCAACAATTCGCAACATCATGTCGGACTTAACGGAAATGGGCATGATCGTTCAGCCTCATATTTCTGCTGGCCGAGTACCGACAGATCTTGGGTATCGATACTACCTCAACCAGATATTAAATCTGGAGGCCCCCTGTTTCGTGGCGTTTTCAGAGATGGATCTCAAACAAAGTGACAGCCATGCTCAGCGTCTGGAGGATATTCTGTTGGAAGTGATTGGAGATCTATCCAGGGCAACAGACTGCCCCAGCATCGTCATATCTCCACAACCGGCTGTTTCAAAACTGAAAAAGATGGAGTTGATCAAGCTCAGTGAAAAACAGTTATTGATTGTCCTGATATCTCAAATTGGAATGGTTCGAAACAAAATCGTTCATCTGCGGGAATGTCCTGAGCAGGAAATGCTGGATCGGATTAACAGCCTGCTTTGTGAAATGTTTGCTGGCCAGACATTTTTGGATATCCGAAGCTCGCTGGTTGAGACTGTCACAGAAACAATGGATGAATACGAAGAGATATTTGTTCAAACCATTCGCATCGGAAAAAAAGCGTTCGACACTGACAGTGAGACGGATGTTTTCATTCTGGGCCGCTCAAAGATGTGTGCTTTTCCCGAATTCAGGGATCAGGAGAGTTTGAAGATCCTGTTTAAGCTCCTTGATGATAAGAAAGCGCTATTTAATACGCTGATCACCGTTATGGATCAGGATGGAATACAGGTACGTATTGGGAATGAGAATCAGCACGATGGCCTTGACCAGTGCAGCGTTATTGCCGGGACCTATGGCAGTTCCGACTACCTTCTCGGCAGTTTGGGTGTCATTGGCCCCAAGCGAATCGACTATTCAAAGATTATTTCGGAAATAGACTACTCCACTCAAAAATTGTCATACGCGCTGACTCAGTTTCTGAACTAGCATCAGCAAAACGCCCCTGCATAAACCGGCTGTGCTGATATCAGTTGCCGGTTTCTTTATTTTTCAGCTGGGATAATATCAAACAGACTAAATCATTATCAACTAAAATTATGTCGTCACAAGAAAACACGGTAGAGAATCCGGAAAGAGAAGAAGCCACTGATGATAAAGTGGAAATAACGCAAACAAACTCGCCGGAAACGGAAGAGGAGTTCGGGAAAGTATCTGAGGAAACATTGGAGGAGTCGTCTTTGCCTGAAGATGAACAGAATTCAGCCGAAGACGAGCAAACCAAAGCCCCCGATGGTTCAGATGATGCCAGCGAAGAGGAGACTGATGCCATGCGTGCAGAACGGCTGGAAAGTGAACTGGTTGAATCAAAAGATAAATATGTTCGACTAATGGCAGAGTTTGAGACTTTTAATCGCCGGAGCACCCAGGAGATGCAAAGCCGTTTCAAGTTCGCCAGCCAGTCGTTGGTGACCAATATGCTTTCCGGGCTTGACAGTCTTGAAAGGGCAATCGAACAGGCACAGGAGGAGGAAAACGAATCCCTCAAAGAGTTTGTCACCGGTATTGAAATGGCGAAGCAGCAATTCTACGAGGCCTTTTCCAAGAACAATATTGTACGGATTGTTCCCAAAGGGGAACTCTTCGACCCCAACAGGCATGAAGCCATGGGCGTCATTGATACAGATGAAGTAGAACCGGACCACGTTGCCGAAGTATTTCAGGCGGGTTACCTGCTTCATGACCGGATTATTCGCCCAGCTATGGTCCAGGTAGCCAAAAAGATCAAATAATCCATTTTCGGCCTTAAGGCTTGCAAATAAACGATTAATAATGACTATGCATTATGTTGCACTAGTGTTTTAACCCTATTGGAGAAAACAAATGGGAAAAGTTATCGGAATTGATTTGGGAACTACAAATTCATGCGTCGCTGTCATGGAAGGTGGTGACCCAAAAGTGATTACAAACGCGGAAGGTGCTCGCACAACCCCATCGGTTGTTGCATTTACCGATTCAAATGAAAGACTGGTAGGACAGGTTGCACGCCGCCAGGCCATCACCAACTCGGAAAAAACCATTTACGCCGCCAAGCGGTTGATTGGCCGGCAGTTTGATGCCCCGACAGTACAGGCTGACAAGGCTACCTTGAGCTACGGAATTTCAAAAATCTCCAATGGACTGGTCCAAATCGATGTTGATGACAAGCACTATTCACCGGCTGAAATATCTGCGTTTATACTGCAGAAAATGAGACAGACGGCAGAAGACTACCTGGGAGAAGAGGTAACAGATGCTGTCATTACTTGCCCCGCCTATTTTAATGATGCACAACGGCAGGCCACCAAGGATGCCGGTAAAATTGCCGGACTGAATGTCCTGAGAGTGATTAATGAGCCAACAGCTGCCGCGCTGGCGTATGGCCTTGAGAAAAAGGGTGAAGAACTGATTGCTATTTTCGACCTGGGTGGTGGTACTTTTGACGTATCCGTCCTGGAAATCGGCGATGGCGTCTTTGAAGTCAAATCAACCAATGGAGATACCCACCTGGGTGGTGAAGATTTTGATCAGCGGATTATCGATTTTCTGGCAGACGAATTCAAGAAGGACTACGGTATCGACCTGCGCCAGGATAAAATGGCACTGCAACGCCTTAAAGAAGGTGCTGAAAAAGCCAAGCACGAGCTCTCATCCTCTACTGAAACCGAAATCAATCTTCCCTTTATCACAGCAGACGCGTCAGGCCCCAAGCATTTGAATATCAAGCTCAGCCGTTCAAAACTCGAGCAACTGGTAGACGATCTGATTGAAAAATGCCTGGAACCAATGAAAGCGGCTCTGCGTGATGCAGGGGTTACGACAAGCGATATCAGTGATGTCATCCTGGTTGGTGGGATGACCCGTATGCCGAAAATTTCAGAAATTGTAGAGAACTTTTTTGGCAAGCCACCACATAAAGGGGTAAACCCGGACGAGGTTGTCGCCATTGGTGCATCCATTCAGGGTGGTGTCTTGACAGGTGACGTTAAAGACGTTCTGTTGCTGGATGTAACACCGCTGTCACTGGGGATCGAAACCCTAGGCGGCGTCACAACTCGACTGATAGAGCGAAATACAACCATCCCTACCAAGAAAAGCCAGGTATTTTCTACTGCAACGGATAGTCAACCCGCTGTTAGCATCCATGTTCTGCAAGGTGAAAGGGAAATGGCCGCTGGGAACAAGACCCTGGGCCGTTTCGAACTGGTTGGCATTCCTCCTGCTCCCCGAGGTGTCCCACAAATCGAAGTAACCTTCGATATTGATGCCAACGGTATTGTTCATGTATCCGCAAAGGATCTTGGAACCGGAAAAGAACAGAAAATCCAGATCACTTCATCAAGCGGACTTTCCGAAGAGGAAATCGAACAAATGGTTCAGGATGCCGAACAGCATGCCGAATCTGACAAGCAGAAACGTGAGTCAATCGATCTGCAAAATCAGGCGGATTCGCTTGTTTATCAATGCGAAAAAACCCTGAAGGAAAATGAAGATAAAATCCCCGAAGATGAAAAAGCTGCCATCAATGAAGCAATTACTGAACTGAAGACGTCCATGGAAGGTGAAGACGCTGAGGCCCTTAAAGCTGGCATCGAAAAACTGACACAGGCTTTTCACAAAGCGTCTGAAAGCATCTATAAAGCTGCTGATGAAGCTGGCCAGGGTGAGCAGGGCCAGGCTGACGGGCCACAACCAGAATCAGACGATGGTGGGCAGCAGGAATCGGATAAAGACGATGATGATGTCGTTGATGCCGACTTCGAAGAGATCAAGGATTAAGGATTCGGCCGGGCAGCCTGTCGGACTGCCTCCCGAATGATGCCACAAAAAAACAGAGCGTCTTTTTCAGGGCGCCTGTGTAGATACCGGCTGTTTTTCTATTATTCCCAACTGACCCGTAAAACACAGGAGTCGATTTGTCGAAACGTGACTACTATGAAGTGCTAGGTGTATCAAACTCTGCATCGGCCGATGATATAAAGAAAAAATACCGCAAATTGGCCTTAAAATACCATCCGGATCGCAATCCCGGTGATCAGGCAGCAGAGGCTTCATTCAAGGAGGCTTCCGAGGCATACGAAGTTCTATCTGACGCCCAGCGCCGATCCCAGTATGATCAATTCGGGCATGCGGCAGACAATATGGGAGT
>JAOZRE010000126.1:4581-11854 GCA_029940215.1 bacterium
AACCACTGATGGCCGTCAGTTCCGACAATCCTGCCCGTTCCAGGGCTCAGGATTCGGCGATATATTCGGGGATGTTTTCTCGGAATTTTTCGGTGGCAGCTCCTCCAGGAGGTCAGGATCCAGGGGACAACCTGGGGCCGATCTGACATACAACATGGACCTGACCTTTGAGCAGGCAGCGTTTGGGTACTCCACCGAACTGGTAATTCCACGCATGGATCTTTGTGATTCATGTGGCGGATCCGGTGCGAAATCCTCAAAAGATATTGAGGTCTGTCCGGTATGTTCCGGATCCGGCCAGCAACGAATACAGCAAGGATTTTTCAGTGTTTCCACCACCTGTAGCCAATGTCGTGGAACTGGAAAGATTATCAAAAATCCATGCCCCAGCTGTAACGGAAGGGGTCGTGTCAATATCAAAAAGAAACTGAAAGTCAATATTCCCGCCGGGATCAATACCGGAGCCCGTGTCAAACTGACTGGCGAGGGAGAAGCAGGTTCAAACGGAGGCCGGCGAGGCAATCTTTACCTGATTATCAACGTCCTGGAACACCCCATTTTTGAAAGGGACGACTACGATATTCACTGTAGAATTCCCATCAGTATTACACAGGCAGCTCTTGGATCTGAAATAGAGGTGCCCACACTGGAAGGACGAGCCCGATTGACAATTCCCGCCGGCACGCAGAATGACCGGATATTTCGATTGAAAAATAAAGGAATCGCCCGGTTACAGAGTAGTGGACTGGGGGACCTGTATATCAGGATCGTTGTCGAGGTTCCCACTAACCTCAGCAGACGGCAGAAAGAACTTCTGGAGGAGTTTTCCGCGATCTCAAAGGAAGATAGCTCCCCCATGAAAAAGTCATTCATGACAAAACTAAAGGATTTTTTGATCTAGGTCTGACGAATTGAGAAGAGCAGTTGAAAAGTCTACTCGATTTCCGATAGGATGCACACAGAACAGAATTCTTCCGCGACTCGAATTCAAAAAAGCCTCATGCCTCAGTTTCAGAAAATCTATTGCATCATCAAACTGTCTGAGTTCGACTACCATAATGCGTCGGACGCCCGGCAGTCCATGTTCAACCGCTTGAACGAATCTAAAAGAGAGCAGATCCGCGAAAGCCGGGACAACCAGGCGCTTTTCATCGATCAGTTGAGAACTATCTCAGATCGGCTGAAACTCAAGATCGATTATATCCCCGAAAAGGATATTGACAGTATCAACCCCCAGCAAGACGATCTGGTGATCAGTTGCGGGGGTGATGGTACGTTTCTCTCCTGCGCCCAGCGATTTGAGCACTCCACCCTGCTGGGAATGAATTCAGACCATAAACCGAAAGCCGGCCGGGGAAGCACTGGAGCCTTGACATCGACCAATCGTTTGAATCTTGAAGGACATTTGCAATGCCTGGTCGATGGGGATTTTTTCATTGACAAGTGGAACCGCCTTCAGGTCAAAATCAACGGTGAACTGATCGATCGATGGGCGGTTAACGATATTTACATCGGTCAGAGGATATCCTATCAAACCTGCGATATCACCGTGCATCAATACGGAATCGAGCAGGATTTCAATTGCTCCGGAATTCTATGCTGTACAGGTATGGGCAGCCATGCCTGGTTTTACAATGCTGGCGGAAGCCCATTCAGCAATGATATTGATGCGTTCGGTTTTCGGGTACTGTTCCCGAACCTGAAACGCCCATTGGAATTTTCCTCTGGTATCGTATCCAGCCGAAACGAGCTGATCATGGTGCCGGAGGGTGAAGGGTATATCCTCTCATTTGATTCCAAACCGGACGTCATCACGGCAGAGCTTGGCGATGAAATAAGCGTATTCCTGGCACCCAGCAAAGCTGTCAGGGTGATTTCCTTTTATGATTAGCTGGTTGGAACCCTTCAGAGGCACCCATCGATCTGGAGGGGTTTCACCATGCATTTCCGATCTGTAATGAATTCAGTCAGTGTTTAGTGCAGTAGTCATCCACAGTTAATGATCACACCAACAACCCGGACACGTTATGTTAGGTAATCTTAAAATTATCAGTGGCAGTTCCCATAGGCAGTTTGCCGAGGATATCTGCAATCACATGGCCTGTGAACTTTCAAAGATCGAAACGGTCATCTTCAGTAACCAGAATATGCTGGTGAAGGTTCTGGACAATGTAAGGGAAGAGGATATCTTTGTTATTCAGTCATCCTGTCCACCTGTCAGCGATAATGTGATCGAGACCTTTCTTCTGCTGGATGCGCTGAAACACTCCTCTGCAGCAAGGGTAACAGCTGTATTGCCTTACTTTCCCTACGTCAGATCCGACAAAAAGGATCAGCCAAGGATCTCCATTGCGGCCAAATTAATGGCAAGGCTGATGCAGACTGCCGGAGCCAACCGGTTTCTGCTGATGGAACTGCATTCACACCAGATCCAGGGATTTTTCGATGTACCCGTCGACCAACTTCTGGCTGTGGACGTATTCTGTAACTATTTGAAAAGACAAGACCTGAGTGATTTCGTCATTGTCGCGGCAGACGTGGGAGAAGCCAAACACCTGGGACGATACGCCAATCGTCTGGATCTGCCCATGGCGATCATTGACAAGCGGAGACTCGGCAATTCGGATACAGTCATTCCAACTCACCTGATTGGTGATGTTGAAGGAAAACACGCATTAATTATTGATGACGAAGTGGCTTCGGCAGGGACCTTATGTAAAGCAGCGGATTTTCTGAAGGAACATGGCGCTCAGACGATCCGGGCGGCTGTTGTCCACCCGGTCTTAAGTGGGACTGCACTGGAGAAGATTAATTCCAGTTCTCTGGACGAATTGATCGTTACGAATACGATACCATTGGGCAATAAAACAGATCTCTGTAAAAAAATCACCGTCCTGTCCGTTGCCCCGTTGTTTGCAAAAGCGATTCAACGAATTCACAACGGTGACTCTATCAGCACCCTGTTCTAGCCAATTTCAGCGGGTTATCGCTTCATCTGGATCAGATCCGCCAGGATTTCATCACTGGTGGTCACCGTTTTGGCATTTGCCTGGAAAGCCCGCTGCCCCTCAATCATATTGACAAATTCGTGGGACAATTCAACATTGGAATGTTCCAACGACTTTGAGTTCACAGATCCCATTCCGTTTTTACCTGGGTCATTGATAATGGCCGGTCCAGAATCAAATGTCATGGTATAGAGGTTTTCTCCTCTGATCTTAAGCTTTTCCCTGGCTTTAAAGTCAGTTAGTGCCAGTCTGCCCAAGGCTTTTACCTTTCCTGAGTCAAAGGCCCCATCAATGGTGCCATCTTGCCTGATATAAATACTTTCGATTTTCCCGGCCTTGATTCCGTCTGCCGTAGCAGTGATGATCTTGAAGTCAGAAGCAAATTGAGTCAACCCGTCCATACCGGTTCGAGTATCCGCCGGATCATCCGGATTGCTGCCCTTACCAAAATTAAACCCGATTCTCTGGGGAATCGGACCCGCATCAAGAAAATTGAAATCAATCTGACTTACCTGACCTGGTATAATTGCCTGCCTGACCATTTCCGGTGCCGGAGGAGGCGTTCCAGGAGCAGCACCTGCAGGCAGAGGCGGTGTTTGAATCAAACCCGGTGTATCACTGATTAATCGTCCATCGTCACTGAACTCCAGAAAACCACCGCCCATTGCCTTCATTACCCCCGGAACCCCGCCTTCCAATATCTCGCCCGGGGCCAGTGCCAGCCATTGCCAGTTATTTTTGATTCCCGTGTTCGGAATAGTCTGGCCTGTTGCCGGATCGACAGTGTCTGGTGTGTCTGCCAGTTTTCGAAAAACGACGTTGATGGAGTGCTCATTTCCCTTGGTATCATATACGGTTACGGAAGTTGAGAAGTTGTACATCTCCATGCGCACATTGTCATAGTCCATTGCCACGTCCATGATCTTGGAGTTTGTATCCAGGTTTGCCTTGATATTAACACCTGTATTCTCCTTAATACCGTCTCCGGTTGGCGTAGGTGGATCTATCTGATCCAGAATATTGATATTCTTCAAGGGACCTTCACTTTCGTTCGTTTCCGGATTGACGTCCTTTACTTGCACAAACTTCCCATCCTGGCCAACCAGAAACCCGTTTTTATCGTACACAAACTGCCCGGCCCGCGTATAAAACAGGTTCCCTGCTTCATCCTTCAATGAGAAGAACCCGTTTCCATCAATAGCAACATCCGTCTCCACTTCCGTCATTTCAAACGATCCCTGGGTATGGATATTTTGAATATTACCGATCTTAACCCCTTTACCGATCTTGGTATCTCCCCCCATGGAATTCGATAGGAGATCTTGGAAATTCACCCGATTGAACTTGTATCCAACAGTATTGACATTAGCAATATTGCTACCGGTTACTGTCATACTGTCAGAATGGGTCTTGACACCACTTGCCCCGGAATATAAAGAACCTAACATAGCCTATTCTCCTTGAATATTAATCTTCTCACTCCCTTGAACCGGAATTAACCGGCTTCGGCCGTTCATACGTCCCTGTATGACCCTCACAGCCTATTTCTTAATCAACTTATCATCCCTGCTGTCTACGATCATCCCCTTTTGTGGTAGATCCTGCATGATTGGCAGGGGACTGGCATTTCCAAACATTCGCTTCGAAAGCGTGTTAATAGTCCTGACCTTTGAAAGCGGCAGAGTTTCATGTCGGGTTTTGATCCAGGGCTGACCATTGCGATATTCTACCTGGTCAACACGTCCGGAATTGAAGATCGGCAGTTCGGTTGAGGCGCCATTGTTATCAAAAGCGAGTAAACGCATTTTGTATTGACCATCCGGCATCATAACCCCTTCGTTGTTCTTCCCATCCCATTGAAACTGGTGTTTCCCTGCAACGGTGAGCCCTAATGTCTGCGAAAAGACGGGGCTACCATCACTGCTCTCAATATTTACACGGATATTGTTTGCATCGGTATCCATCGAGTAATAAATCGGCTTACTGCTTCCCTTGCCCAGCTCAATCCCGTCAGATTCCATCAATACATCCTTTTCCAGGAATTGCAGTGATTGAAAGCGAGAGATATCCTTTTGAGTCAGATTCAACTCCTTAACCTGGGTATTCAGCTTTTCCAGCTGTTCCATGGTTCCCAACTGACCCAGCTGGGACATCATTGCACCGCTGTCCATCGGGTTTACCGGATCCTGGTGGCTCATCTGGGTCAGAAACAGATTCATAAAATCCTGCCTTTCCAATTTATCAGATGACTTTGACGGTGTTACTGCCCGATTTCTGAGCGATGTCTGTACCTGTGATAGAACGTTTTGTGTATCGACACTCATGCGTTATCCTTAAGGTAGATTATGCATAAATATTCAGCCCGGAGGCATTCTTATGATTCGAACCTGAAGATTGCTCTATCGTTCGATTCCCGGAGCTGATATCACCTTCAACCGCACTGGATTGACGAGATTGACCCGCGCCTCCATCCTGTTCCTGGTTGAATGCAAATGATTGATTGGAGTTTTCTTCACCGTTGACCAGGATCACAAACTCCTCAATGTGAACCCCCTGTTCGGCAAGCCCTTCTTTCAGAGACGGAAGCTGCGATTCAATAGCTTCTTTGGCCTGTCGGCTATCCACCTTGAAACGACCAAACAGTTTTCCGCCCTCTTTCTTCAGCCTGATTTCCATCTTTCCGAGGTGTTCAGGGGCCAGCTTCATCACCATCTCATTGGTTTTGCTTGAGATCATGATTTTAACATTACCGACAACGTCCTTGATATTGACTGGCGTTTCTGGTTTTGCCGTGTTGTTTTCAGCTTTCAATCCGGCATTTGCTCTTCGGCTTTCGGGTGAGGTCTCTGACAGCCCTGTCAATGACATCACCTTTGCTGTTGCAGCTTTTGAGGTATCCTTCCCACCAGCATCTGTTGTGGAAATTTTGGAGAATTCGGACAAGCCCTTTTCTGAAAAGCGGGCAGTTAATTTTTCTGCTACCATTGGTTTCATGGAGCGAGCCAGATTGGCATCCGGTCTCAACATGGCTTCACGGCTCAGCGTATCTGCTGATTTCATCTGAGAGCTTTTCAGCGCCGGCATCGACTCATCTGTTTCTGCATTGGCTTTATACCCAGCCAAATCTTTACCAGAGGCTCCCTTCCGACCGGATTCCAATTCATTGTTAATCGCCTTTGAGAAACCACTTTCAACCGTATCAACCTCACCCTCTTTATTGACCGCCGGTGTGTGCAAGTGTTTTTTCTCCGCATGCTGGGTCAGTCGCTCCCGATTCTCCGATTCCGATGCCGCACGAGCTATATCCAGAACATCTACCTGCTTTGACTGGTTCACATAGCCCTGATTGGTTAGCCCTACGACCAGATCATCTTCCAGGTCTTCAGACTCCCTCCTTTTGGCTTGTTGCGCTTCGTTAGACCTCTCCTTTTCGCTCTTAACATCTGTTTCAGTAAACCATTCCGGCCCCTGCTGGGCACGCGCCAGTTGGCTGAGAAAGAGCTCATTATCTGTTATCTCGGGAATTACCTGTGACGATTCTCCTGCGGCGTTTTTCTGAGGTGTATGGACTGTCTGTGATACATTCATTGTTTTCTCCTGCCTTGGAAATTTATTCCGGCTTTCATCCTTGATAGCCATAGTGTTTCGTTGACATGATTTAAAAAACCACCCGCGCTTTCATTTCCTGATCTCTATGAATCAGAAAAAGGTCACTCTGCGGATGTCTGGATCAAACACCTGTTCTACTGATGCTATCAGCCTCCTCATGGAAAAGGGTTAATAACGGTTGGTCAGTTCACGGCCAGACTCTGCCGGTCCGCTTTGAAGCGCGTTTTCAACTCAGTGATTTCAACCGCTACTTTAACATCCAGCAGCTCGAAAACCGCTGATGCCTTTCGTGGATTCATTCTCATAATTATATGCGTAGCAGTCACACGGTCCATCTGGTTGAAAAACAGTGCCGTTCTCTCTGGATCCATTGTTTCGTAGTATTTTACGATCCTTTTGATATCTTTTTCATCCATCTCCTTGCGCTGCTGACGCTTGATCTCAAAATCTGCTGTCAGTTTCTTGATCTCGTCAAGCTTCTGTTCGATCTGCTGCGAAAGGGACTTCAATTCAGCTGCTCGCTGCTGATGAAGAGCCTCCTTTTTATTCAGTTCGTTTTCTCTTTTTGAAAGTGCCGTCAGGACCTTCATTTCCGATTCTGAAAAGGAGCGCACAGACTGTTTCATGCTGTCTGCTGATGCGTCGGCAACTTCAAG
>JAOZRE010000127.1:0-7113 GCA_029940215.1 bacterium
ATGCCCCGGAGCTGATGTCCGTTTGGGGGAGTAAGCTGGAACAGATAACAGCTGCCGGTCTTGCCGAGGTCAGTCATGGCAGGCTGCGGCTGACAGTTGCCGGAATGTTGCTGGCAGATGAATTGACCTCTGACCTGGCTGTGCTGCTTGATGATAGCTACCCCCCGCGTTGACAAGATGTGGATGGAACATGCGGTTAAAAGCTGCTGTGATGAAGTTGACAAGTGGTGTGGAAAAACAGATAAATGGTATGCCAGGCACCAACCTGATTAAAAGTGGGCTGGTGGGTCGGTGATGGAGATAAAAGATCATCTGGATTGCTGATAATGTTTGATTATTTGATGCAACTCAATTATATAATGGCGATTTTTGGCCATAATGACACAGGAAAATAAAAGAAGTTCGCCGCTGGATTGGGTGTCAGCTTAACATCTTCTGACTGAAATGACGGGCTGGATACTGTTTTTTCAGGCTGAAGCACAGGGCCTGACCTCTTTTTTTGTGGCTGGACTTTCGTAACTCAAGGTAACGCGTGTGTTCAAGTATCACCGTTCTGATACTCCCCGCAGTTTTCGCAACATCGATCTACCCTTTATTATCAGGATGCTGAAGCGTTATGCTCAGGGTAATTCGGGATGATCTGTCGGGTGACTCATAAAAGATCTTGATGACATACGTAAATGCTGTCAAAGAACCTGTTGGATGGAAGATAGAGAACAGGTTGCTGTTTGACTGAGATAGTCGGTATTAGCCGATTGGTTGTATCCTTTAGAAGATCGATAATTGTTCATAATTTTTTTGAAAAGAAACCATGAAAATACATGAATTTCAAGCAAAAGAAATAATTTCCCGGTACGGAGCTTCCGTACCTGAGGGTTATGTGGCTAAAAATGTTGATGAGGCATTGGACGCTGCGAAGAAACTTCCGGGTGAGGTTTGTGTTGTTAAAGCACAGATTCATGCTGGTGGCCGTGGAAAAGGTGGTGGTGTTAAAGTCTCAAAAGGTCTGGATGAAGTGAAGACAAACGCAACTGCTATCCTTGGCATGCAACTGGTGACCAAGCAGACAGGTCCTGAGGGACAAAAAGTAAAAACCCTTTTGGTTGAAGAAGGGATGGATATCAAGAAGGAGCTTTATTTCTCAATCCTGCCCGATCGTGGGACCCAACGGGTCGTTTTGATTGCATCAACCGAAGGTGGAATGAATATTGAGGAGGTTGCAGAAGAGACCCCTGAAAAGATTCTGAAAGAATTTGTTGATCCTGCAATTGGTCTGCGCCCCTTTCAAACACAGCGGTTGGCTTTTGGACTGGGACTGGACAAATATGATCCGAAGCTGATTCGACAGGCCTCAGCCTTTTTTATGAAGCTATATGATGCCTTCATGGCAGAAGACAGCTCCATGCTGGAGATCAACCCGGTTGTTGTCACAGGTGACAATCGTATCCTGGCTCTGGACTGCAAAATGTCATTTGATGACAATGCGCTGATGCGTCACAAGAAGACTGTTGAATTGAGAGACCTGGATGAAGAGGATCCGATTGAAATAGAAGCCAGTAACCATGATTTGAGTTTTATCAAACTGGACGGAAGCATTGGCTGTATGGTTAATGGCGCGGGACTGGCGATGGCAACCATGGATATTATCCAGCATTATGGTGGATCTCCTGCTAACTTCCTCGATGTAGGTGGTACGGCGGATGCTGAAAGAGTAGAAGCTGCCTTTAAGATTATTACAAAGGATCCCAATGTGAAGGCTATATTGATCAATATTTTTGGTGGTATTGTCCGCTGTAATATTATTGCAGATGGTGTCGTTGCGGCATTCAAAAAAGTGAATCTGAGCATTCCTGTAGTCGTCAGACTTGAAGGAACCAACGCTGAACAAGCGGCTGAGATTATCGAGCAATCCGACATCGGTGACAAGCTGATCATGATCAAAGAATTTGCAGCAGCTGCTCAAAAAGCAGTTGAGGTTGCAAACGCTTAAGACTCACATCCATCTAATCTAAATATTCATTGAAGGAATAAATCATGAGTGTATTAGTCAATAAAGATACCAAAGTAGTTGTGCAAGGTCTGACCGGTGCACAGGGTTCCTTGCATGCCAGGGCATGTAAAGAATATCATGGGACGCAGGTTGTTGCTGGAGTAACTCCGGGTAAAGGCGGACTGGAACATGAAGGAACCCCTGTTTTTAATACAGTGAAAGATGCCGTAACTTCAACAGGTGCTAACTGTTCATTGATTTTCGTACCGCCTGCATTTTGTGGCGATGCGATTCTGGAAGCAATTGAAGCAGGCGTTGATCTGGTTGTTGCTATTACAGAGGGAGTACCCGTACTGGATATGATTACGGTTGCCGATGCACTGAAGGGTTCGAACACACGCCTGATCGGTCCTAACTGCCCGGGTATTATCACACCGGGTCAATGCAAGATCGGTATTATGCCTGGGTTTATTCATAATCCTGGTAATGTTGGAATCGTATCCCGCTCTGGAACCCTGACATACGAAGCGGTTGATCAGATCACCAAGGTCGGTATGGGACAGTCAACCTGTATTGGAATCGGTGGCGATCCCATCAACGGAACAAATTTCATTGATACCCTGAGGCTTTTTCAGGATGATGACCAAACTGAATCAATCGTTATGATTGGTGAAATTGGTGGAACGGCTGAAGAAGAAGCTGCTGAATTCGCTACTCAGTACGTTACAAAGCCGATTGTATCATTTATCTGTGGCGTAACAGCACCTCCGGGACGCCGCATGGGACACGCAGGCGCGATTGTGTCCGGTGGCCAGGGAACTGCTGAGAGCAAGATCAAGGCTTTAGAAGCAGCAGGTATTGCAGTGGCACCAACTCCCGCATCGATTGGTGAAACCATGATTGAACTGCTGAAAAAATAAGCATTTCAAGCGAAACAGATCAGAACGGTTCTTCAAACTCAGAACCGTTCTGAATATGATGCGAATGAACAGATCGGAAATGGGGTCAGTGAGATGGATATCGAGGCCCCTTTCCTTGAGCTGTTGTTAAAAGTGTTTAAGGGGAAAATCTCGCCGACCGATATTCTCTAGAGCTCTGCAGGCCGGCACCCTCTCGATTCCCTTCCAGGACCAACTGCACTCAACTGAGGTTGCGGCTTTCATGATATTAATGTAAAACACCTATTGAATTGTTTCTCATTATATTCTATGATCACCCGAAAGGAGAATAACACAGGGCAGGGCTTCAGCCCCGTTCAATCAGTAATCCTGTGATCCGGCATCGACTAAATTACCGCTGTTTAAAGGTTTTGATGCCTGTTTTCCCGATGCAATTGGCCAGCTCAGAAAAAAGGGACTATGTTCCCGTAGGCTTGTTTGAAACTACCTTGGAGGTTTGGTGTGGAAAAAGAAAAGATAATTAGAGGCCCGAAAGTCGTTCATCCCGAAAAGCCCAGTGCTGTTGGGAGTCGAAACAGTCTGAATCGTGACGGCAGGAACGAATATCAAGAGGCAACTCTGCTGATTGATGAGGAGGTCGATAAATTATTAAATCATATCTCGGCAAAGCTCCCCCCGGAAGTACTTGATAAACTGGACGTCATGGGCAGCGTCAAGGACAAGCTGCACACATACTACAACCAGAATCTGCACAATATGCAGAATCGTTACATGGTGACGGTGGAAGATGAGCTTCTGAAAAAATACCATGACATGGTCGATCGGGAAGAGTTCAAACAACTGAATAAATACACGCCGCTCGGTATTTCTGAAATCCTGAGGAATATCGGAGACAGTGGGCAGTTCACGACTGAAGCCATTGAGAAATCAATGGTAAATATATACGAACATCTGCAGGGACACTTGGAACGTGGCATTCGTGAGTTTGAACATAATACAAACGCACTGCTCAGACAGAAGAATGATGTAGGGGCATTCATCAGACGGGAAAACGCTTATGCCATTGTTAAGTGTTCGTTGAAGAACAATCAGAACAAGCCTAAAACTGTCTTTGATGCCAAACTGGCCATAAACATCCTTGATTCTGAACTCATTACCCCCATCTATCACTACCAGAAACCCCTGCAACACTTATTGAAAGAGAGGGTTTCGGATCATATTCAGACGTTGATCGATAAAAATATTGAGTTAATCAACGATGAAAAAGTGAATGATGGCGAAGCTGAACTGAAAGGTGACGCAAAGTTCATGGAGAAACTCAAGGCGGTAGAGACCTACCTCTCTTTTTCCGATAACCTTGATGACTCGTCCGCTAAGCAGTATGACTTTATCGCCAAAAAGTTTATAGACAGCCTGGAATCCACTGAGTTCGAAATGGGGGAAGAAGATCAGGAAGGACAGGACATCCGTGAAAATATCGAGCGGATTCTTGACAGGGAGAATATCAAAAATCGTGGTTTTAACATCATTGTGAATGCGCTGACCACCATCCTTGATAATTCAAAGATGGGATATCAGCATATCGACAACCTGAAGAACGCGCGGGTTTGTGTTATCCGGGAATATGCGCATAAAAACAAAAGTGACCTACCAGATGAAACCTTCTTGCTGAGACTGAGCTATTTTGACAGTGACCAGCTTTGCCAGATGCGGAAAGCATTCGATCTTCAGTTTAAGGAACTGTCCCGCGAAATTGAAAAAGCCAGCAAAGTAGTGGACCTGATTTTCCTGGAGTTCCGTCGCGAAAACGATATCGCTGATTATCAAGAGATCTCCCAGGAGATTCTGGAAGGGCCCCAGAATAAAAAGAAATGGTGGCAGTTTGGTTCAGATGACGATCAGGAAGACAATGAGGACGCACTCTGGGACGAACTGGCATTTATCACCAGTCGACAGAATGGTGAAGAGGTTGAAAAGGGAACCACGAACATCAGCCAATCCAACATCCTGAAGCATCGTATCCGTATAATGAAAGAAAAGATCATCAAGATATACGGAACCCAGTATCCTGAAGAGCGGATTATTCTGGAAGAGCGAATTACGTTTCTCCTGAACCAGTTTAACGACTTCGCATCTTTGATCAATCCCCATCATATTCAGCAGGGACTTATCCTGGAAGTCGACATTACTTCAGTCAAGAGACGGCGCACCACTATGCACGCAATGTCTGATGTGCTGAATGAGTTTCTGTCACAAGTATCCAAAGGCTTTGCAGATCAGGAAGTTGCCGGTCATGCGAGTTCGGCGTTTGAGAACCGGGATGAGGTGGGTCAACAGTTCTCATCTGTTCTGAAAGATATGGATAAAAGTCTGGAAGAGGTCGAGGCGTAGGTTGTGAATAGCGCACGGTCAGGTGCGCTGCTGCTTCATAAGAGGATAGTCTCGCTGCTGGATCAGGGGGCCTGTTTTCTGGAAAAGCGGCTGATCTGAGCCTGCAGTTTCTGGATATTGTTCCCCACGTTGAAGAAGAGGATCTGGAACGCAACAGTTTGGCTATTATCCAACTCCAGTTCCGATGCGGTTCTTTTCCCGTCACGAAGGGCGTTCAACTCTTCAATGGATGCTTCCTGCAAGGTTTCTTTCTCCACTATGTCCCCCGCAAATACGGTTGTTTCAGACAGGAGATTCTGGCTCCGGTCGTACAGTGCTCCTTTGACTTCAATCCACTCAATCGCTGTCTCAGTCGCATAGTTGTTTCTGATAGTACCTTCAAGCATGAAGATTTTTTCACCGCTGTTCGCGTTGGTGACAAAGCGGCCTTTTAACGGTTCCAGCAGTTTAAGGCGTGAGTTCTTGTTGAAATTTTCAACCACGGCTGAAGACATCGTATCTGGTGGTGTTGTCTGGAAGTAGAACCAGCCTGCTGCACCGATCAAAGCAAAAAGCAGGACTAGCAGCACGACTACCAGCCACCGGCTGGGTCCCCGCTTAACAGACATTTCCTGCAGTTCCAGTGGATCGTCCCCATCGTAGTCATCTGAGACCGGGATGTCATCTAGGTCATCCAGTTCAACAAATTCATCTAACTCCGAGTCCGGCGGGCCGGTCTCGTCATGAATGTCAGGCCATCCGTCATCATCTGGACCGAGTTGTTTTGCGGCAATCTGATCTGATGAATCTCTGGGATTGGGTTTTAAGAACAGCTGAGATTTCTCGTCAGGAGAGATCTCTCCCAGGTCAGGGTTGCCGTCTATTTCATCATCCGTCTGACCGGAAAGGTCAATAGAATCAAGGTAGGCCTCTGTCGGGCCTTTTGACATGTCATCGAAATCATCATCCTCCAGCTCCGGGTCCGCAAAATCATCAAGTTCTTCCGGGACGTCAAATGTTGTCGCCTCTTCCATTTCTACATCATCAAAAAGGCCATCTACTTCGATCTCATTTTCTTCGGGTATGCTGATGCTATCCAGGTCCAGATCATCAGCTTCTGCCAGGTTTGAATCATCATATGTACCGGCACCGCTATCATCATCTGCGGAAACCTTGAAGACATGGCCACATTTTCCACAGCGAACCGTAACGGTATCCTCTGCCAATTTATCCAGTGGTATCGAATACCGGGTGCCACAACTGGAACAGTCAACGATTTTATGAGGTTGTTGTCTGGAAAGAGCGGATTGTTCCTGCTTATTCAGTGAAATGGGCGTGTTGCATTTTGAACAGCGAACAAAGGTATCCTGATCCGGAATCTTCTGTTCATCTATCTTGTATGTGGCCTGACAATGCTGACATTGAATAAACATTTGTCCTCTATGAGAAAATTAATAACATCGTACTGGCGGTTCTGGTTTGCAGCAGGGAACTTCCACCTTTTTCCAGTCCTGAGAGGTTCAAGAGCAGTCTGTCAGTTCCGTAACGGGATTCCGCCTCAATGTTTTCCTGGTTGGTCTGGTGAGAATCATAGAACATTTTAAAGCTAAAAGCAAATATGTGTTGCTAATACAATGAGAAAATTGTTAAGTTATAGTAACGACTTAGGACCTAAGTGAAAAAATGGTCGCTGGTAAAATTGGCAATAGAGGTGTAAATCGACACATAAAAGTGGCTCGTAATGGGTTTGAAATCGTAGGAAACCTTTTTGGGCTTTTCTCTAACCGTATAATGTGTTAAGAATTGAAAACAGAAAGTCGCGCTGGACGCTGGATGCAGAAGAAAGGAGTTTTG
>JAOZRE010000127.1:7123-11835 GCA_029940215.1 bacterium
TTTGGATTCCGGTCATGCATGGATGGAAAGCTTGTTTTTTAGCACTGCGCCCCACATTATGGCCTTTTTTGTGCATTTAGCACTGCAATATCAAGTTCCAGGAAATCCAAATAAACCGAATGAACAAATTTACCGATGGGGTAATGGCATGATTAAACGCTTAATAAAAAAGATTTCTGTATTGGTCTTTTTACTGGTTGGTGTTGGGATGGTGGCGCCAGCGATCGCCCAGCAGACAGCATCACAGGGGAATATCATTAAGAGGGTGACAACATCTACCCAGAAGGGAGCCTCTTTTTTAATGATCAGAGGAACATTGAGCCCCGGACAGCTGGGAGATATTGGAATTCGTAAAAAGGGAGAAACATCGTTTGTTGTATCCATCCCCAATGCCCTGATCGATCCGGAAAAAATACAGAAATTGTCCCAGAAATTTAGCCTGCGGGATCCAATTAAACAAATCAACTTTATTGAAGATATCAGGGAGATTGGAGACGAGGTTGTGTTTATCGTCGAACTGGAAGTTGAAACCAGGAAGCCCTATCAGCTTGAAATCATCAAGCCGATCACGTCCTCCTCTATCCGGATTCGGATGGAAGAGGCTGGAATGGCCCAGAAACAAGCTGAAATGGAAAAAGAGGAGATGGTTCAGAAAGAAAAGCTTGCAGAAAAGGCCCGTATGCTGGCGGTGAAAAAGAAGGAAGAGAGTGCAGTAAAGGTCCTGCGAACAACGGCTAAAGCTCAAAAAACAGTAGAGGAAATCCTGCAGCAGTACCATCGACCGAGTATCATGCAACTCTCGATTATCAATGCCAGTGGATGGCAGAAGAGAGCTTACAAACTGTCTGTTTTCCTGGGTAAGGAGAAGAAAAAGGAGATAGAGGAGTCCCTCGGAATCAAGCTGGATATCGTCAATATCTCAAATGCAAAAAATGATCGACACAACCAGTCGACCATCTATTTCAGGAGCAACTTCCTGAAGCCTGCGCTTTTTCTAGCTAAGCTGATACCGGGTGAGCAGAAGATGGTGCCAATTAATAACAAACGAGAACGGCTGGGAGTCGATATTGAGATCTACCTGGGCGTGGATTATAGATAGAATACCAATTCATAATGACAATTTGTCGATCCGGGGTTTGATCAGAAACGAAGGGTCGACAACAAAAAATATCAACCACTTGAATTCAAAAACAATAATCAAGGATGAGCAATGAAACCTAAGATATTTTCTGGTTGTCTGATAGCGGTCATCTCCCTGGTATTCGGTTTTTCCGTCTATGCCGCACCGAAATACTCAGGCAAGGTCTCCCCAAGGTACACAGACAAGGAAACGGCTCTGGAACTGGCCAGAGTACTTGATAAAGGGACGTTTGGGAGATATACCATCTCTTCTGCTTATGTACAGAACGATAATGTCAGCGATTATTATCTTTCTGTGATACTCAGCGACGGTAGCGCCCAGAAATGGTATATCGACCAGATATATAAATGGAGCCGGGACGATCGTCTATTACTCAGTAATAATAGAACCCTTTTGTTCCTGGACCCGACCGACTCCCATTTTGTTATTTTAGACAAGAATAAATTCCACCGCCTCGCCCTGAAGGCGAATGTCTATACGAAGATTTTCAAATCTGAAGATCCGCTGGTGGGAAAACATTTCCGGTTTTACATTAAAACCTTCAGCTTGATATCCCCGACGGAAACAGCTTTTGGTCGAGACGCTAATGGCAGCAAGTACCGTTATATTATTGACCTGTTCAATGGTATCAGAGAGCTCCTCACATATGAGGACGTGTATCGAATTCTGGAGAATGAATATCTGACCGAAGAGAAAAATGTAGATTCCACAACGTTCAAGCATGCCTATCATGTAACCAAGATTGTACCCTATCCGAAAGGTGACCCTGAGGATGGCGTTTCCCAGTTTGGCGTTGAGATTCAGTTTGATCAACCCATTATGATGGATGGTGATCAGTTCCCTTACCAGATATATGAACGCAAGTTTTATCTGAAAAATAAGCGGAAAACCCGTAAAGAGTTTGTGATTGATATAACCATTCCCAATAGTGAAAAGAAGTTTGAGATCAGGCCCGTCGCCAATCTGGAGTATCTGCAGAATATCCGGATAGTCAAGGACCCTCAGTATCCCAAACGGCTACTATTGCGCACGGTCTTTAACCCGACGGTAATGGATATACCACCCGTTATCTACAAGAACAGCGACAATTCAATTTATGTCAATTTCTTCAACCTGGTTGATCAGACGGTCCTCAGTCGAGGTATGCTCCTGGAAGCTAAAAAGAGGAAGGAAGCAGAACAGGACTCCATCAAGCGAATTCGAATTACCAAGGCGATCAAGCAGGACTCTGACTACGGCCGGGCATTTATTGTCGCTCTTGAAACTCAGAAGGAGGCTCAGACTATCAAAGAGCCCGAAGCGAAGATCAATAAGCTTTTAACGGGCATTAAGCAATTTGAAAATGCCGCTCTCTATTCTGAGAAGGATTCCCAGCTATACAATGCGCTGTCCAAACGAAATCAGTTGAGAGACAGTGTGATTGCGATCTCGCTTGAGTATATAAAGGGCCTTCTTTCCAAGCAGGAAGTAGGGACTGGTGATGCTCAGAAATTGATCAGCATGCTTGACCAGGCTGAGTCCTTCACTCGACGGCAGCAACTTCTTAAAGAAATTGACACATTACGAGAACAATTGACCGCTATTCAGTAACAAAGGAGAGCATAACCAGTTAATGAGTAGCGATCGGTGCTTAGATGAGATTCACCCTTGAAAAGTTCAAGGGTGAAAAAATCAAGTTCCAGATCCCCGATAAACTGGATGATGACTTTTTTGCCGTCAATGACGGTTTCCAAAACCTTTCCGCCAGAGAGGATGGCTTGATTCTGGAGAGGCCACAAGACAATCAGCCCAAACAGGAAGTGTCTAGACAGGCTAATGCGGACAAGATGCTGGCAGAGTTCGGCTATTAATCCCCAACCCCAACCTTTAACTAATCATCCAAAGGCAGTTTCAGAACCTTTCCAGGGCTCTTCGGCGGGTTTTTGTCCTGAACAAGCTTTCCTGCCTGAACCTCTTTTTGATAAGCCAGATACTGCTGGTGTGCAGCCGATGCTGTTTTTCCGGTCAATGGCGCGTCAGGTTTAATTCGCGGCACCTGGCTGTTTTTTGAATAAAACTCGTCAGACCGTTGCCTGCCTGGATCCGAGATCTCGGGATCCAGAAAATTATCGTCGAAACTGCCACGAATGAAGCGCTTAAGTAGTTTTCCAATACGGTAGGATCCTTTCACCTGTTTACCCGTTGATACTGAGGTTCATGCCGGCCAGGTGTTTGAACTCGGTGGCAATTTTGGTAAATTCAGGTTCAGGTACGGTTCTGAGTACATCACCCGTTTTTTTATCGACAATATCCACATACATCTGTCCTTCCGCTTCACGACGGTAGAAGCGCATTTCTCGCCACTGAATATTATCTCCGATCAATTTTTTAACGGCGTCCATGTGGTACATATGGGTGTTTTGGCTGGCAACTTCGCTTGGTTTTTTAGCAGGCTCCAGAGCTTCCTCTTTCCGTTGTTTCCTGGCTTCTTCTTCGTGCTTAATCTCTTCTTTGTTCGATTCTGCCTTGTTGACAGGGACATTACTTTTGCCCACGACAGTTTCAGCTTTCATCTCTTTCTCTCCTTGGTTGACTATATTGGGGTCTGTTTCAGACCTGTAAAAGTCGATCCGTTCATTCTTCCCAGTTCACAGGGTTCCGTCGAGTAGCCGGGTTTGCTTTTTATACGCAGCCTGCTTCATTCCGACGGGGGTGCTATTCTGGTATCCATTCTGCTGGGTGATATAGCCTGATAGTTTATTTTCTCTTGTCAGCGCAGAACGGTCCCTCTCAAGAGCTTTCATTTCCAGTTCCAGTTTGCCAATAGTCTGGTTATTATTGTCTTCAATTGCATTCAGAATACCTTCGATGTCATTAAACAGTCTGGCCTCAAGTCTGTGGGCCTTAACTCCCAACTCGCTTTCTCGTTTTGCGAGGGACTGGTCGTTGATTGAAAGGGCCGACAGTATCTTTTCCCGATTGTCGACAACCGCACTGATTGACTGCTCATCGATGGTTGATTGTATGGACAGTACCAGCAGTTGGTTCAACAATTCTTTCTTTTTTTTGACCAGTGAGCAGATTATCAGGTCCTGAGGGTCTCTTAACATTTGCTTTCGGTTGCTGTTTAAATAATTGTTGATGTACGTTTGCGGCTGCACGCCTTTGAACTATTGGTGGTTGCAGCACAGGGTATCACTTTCCGATACAGAAAGTTAAGTTATCTTCTAGTCGGTTGTATATATTGACCAAATCTGCAGTTATGTGTTTCTGAGTAACAAAATAGAAACATTATCTGTCATAATTGAGGCAAAATTATGTCTCTTTGAAAGAAATGCACTTGGCGTACCTTGATTCTAATTTGGGGTAAATCAAAGCTATTGCTGCTGTTTCGCTGGAGGCAAACATTGAATAGTTAGATAGCTGGAAAAATATCGATTTCTCTATCTTGGATTTTGCAATTTTCATGAATGCTGTGCAAGATTGAACCAAACCATAGAAAACTTTACATTGTTGATTTTTGATAGTTTGCTTTTTTTAAATATATCCATCTCATCAAAACCACTTCAGTCCATAAAAGATGAATAAGCTC
>JAOZRE010000504.1:0-1581 GCA_029940215.1 bacterium
ACCATGTTTGTTTTCCAGGAGTTCGATGGAGAAAAACCCGCTCAGGCTGATCTCATCATCCAGTGGATAATCCATGTAAAAAGCGTTTGTCAGCGAGGCGCCCCGATACTGGAAAGCACCCTCATCCTGGAGATCAGGTTCCCTTAAAAAGTCGATGGTCCTGTATATCAGGCTGTACCTGGGCTGGTATGGGCCAAGGGAAAGGAAGGTGAGATTCAGCCGATAGAGTGCATAGTCCGTGAAGAACTTCGATTGCTGCGCCAGGTAGGCATTATAGGCATCAATGTAGGCCGTTTCCCATTCGCTGGCGTTGTCAGGTGTCGGAATCTCATCCTTCTTTTTATCGTCACCAAATCCGTAACTGAGCTCAGCCTTAAGCGCCCGGTTTTCGAATACCAGGCTGGCCTTATTCAGGCCAATGGCGCCGGTATGGAAGTCGTCCCCCGACCTGACACCATACTGAATTCGATTCCAAATGGAGAGGTCTACCGAAAATTGACGGTAATCAAAACCCACAGAGATATTGAAGGTGTCGTTTTCCCGATGATCACTTTCCAGCAGGTCCTCTTTATGCCACCGATACTGGGTTTCCCCTATCACGTAGCGATTGAAATCCACCATAATGGAAAAATGGATATAGTCAGCCTTCAGCCGGTAATAAAGATGCATCTGGGGCTCTTCGTGCACCCCACTGGGCATCATGGCATTCCCTGTCACCAGGATATGCTGAAACCCAAACGGACCACTAGAGTATTCGCTGATGATCTCTGGAATAAAGTTGTTGTTCCGTTTGCTGGACGCCCCGTACCGGGACCCGAAACTGCCCCAGAGACCCAACCTGGCATCGTTACTATACACCTGCGGCTTCGCATAAAATACCTTGTCTGAATGATAGGCCCGCAGACGTTCATACCCGTCGTTCAGGCGATCGAGTTCCTTTTTAATCAGCAGCGGGTCTTCAAGCAGGTGTTGTGGATAGATCGGGTGTCCACCTTCCGGACTATCAGATCCACCGTTACAATGCATGAACGGATAGGGATGCACAAAGTGATAGCCCTTGGGTCGCCCTGAAGGAAAATGGATGGCCTCGTCCGGTTTCACTTTTTTAATATCCCAAATATCCCCATTGTCCAGGACATGTTCCCTGCCGTTAACCGTCAGAAAAGAAAACTGGTTATCTGAGGCATCGATCATCCAACCCCTTACCAGTTCCACTACCTCATCCTGATAGATGGTTTTAATCACAGTCAGTTCAGTCTGTTCATCAATGTGCACCTGTGAAATGGGGAGCGCTTCTACCGGATAGAAGGAGATATAAATGATACTGAAGCGGTCAATACGCTTGATATCACCGTCCAGGGTCAGCAGGCGAATCTTTGAGTTATCAGCATCGATAATCACCCCTAGATCCCTTTGGCAGGCTGATGTGTATACAGCTGATATGGTGATCGCCTTCAGGTTTGATCCAACAGGAGCACAGGCCAGAATAATCAGCAGCCAGAAAATTGCTCTAGAGAATAAACTCGATTGCCATGGAAAATGAGAACCTGCTTTCTTCATGATTGGTTTTATCCTGAGCCT
>JAOZRE010000504.1:1591-3126 GCA_029940215.1 bacterium
ATGACTGGTTGATTTGGCTTGGTATTGGCGGATAAAATAGTTCAGATATCCCTTTAATGCCACATTCTCACCGAACTCCCGCTGGGCCCTGGCTGAAAAGACAAGATGTTCAAAACTCAGCTTGTAGGGCGTCCCGGAAATCACCTCCCGATAGTCACCGAGAATCATCACCTGGCTGAGACCGACTCGGGTATCCTGTGCCAGATCGATATCCAGGTTCAATCGGATGAAACTGGAATCAAACCGGTATTCAGAGAGTTGCGTCTCCAGTAGAACCGATGCAGCCGTGCGGGAGTTTCCCCGCGACATTTCGTCTGCATAGATCAGGTTGATGTTCTCCGTGTCGGCACCCCCCGCTCCCATCTCAATGCTGGAAGCGACCACACTGATGATGGTATCCTCTCCTGTCATCTGCGCTTTCAGGATCGGCGAGGCGCTGTCCGAGAGCAGTTCCCTGAATATGCCGTTGGCCTGAATGCCGAATAGCGGATAGTAATAGCCAACGGAAAGTGAATAGGCCCCCCATTCCAATCCAGTTAGGGCTACCTGGTTGTACTGCGGCAGAAAAAGATAGTCGCTGGCGTCCCGATTGTTGAAAAAGTTCTTCATGAAAAAACGGTTTTCGATCAGAAAATCGCCTCCTGCGGAAAAAGCAAAGGGGTTTCCTGCGAACGACGCGCTCAGGAAATGATATTTTCCATCAAACCGCAGGTTAAATACCGGTTCAACGCTGGGCAGATGTTCGATAGGCTTTAGCCCGGCGACCAGCAGGCCCTGTGGGCCGAATGTTCTGCCAGAGGGCCATTGAAAATAGAGCGGAAATCCTGAGGAAAACTCCTCCTGAAAATCATCCCGAACAATCACCAGGGCGATTTTGGTTTTTGTATCAAACAGGTAGGGTCGGGCATAAAAAATCGTCCGCTTCTGCAGTCGGTTCAACCGGGTAAAACCGTCGTGATAGATGGACAGGAACTTCTGGATTTTTATCTGGTTACTCAACATCCGGGTTGGCTGAACCAAGGATACGGAGGATGAAGCTTTTTCCGAACAGGCTGGCAGGTTTCGGCCAAAGCCGAAAGAGATCCGATGAAAATCAGATATCTTTTTTGTCAATAATCCATCATAGACCGGGGTTGAAAATTTCTGAATGCTGTCTGTCTGAACCAGGTGCGTGCGTCCGTCAAGGTCAAAAAAGACAATCAACTCCTCAATAAACCGAATGGGCCAGCCAATGAAGCGGTGTTCATCATCCGAAGAGACTTTAACCTCACGGATATACGCCGCAAGCCCGCTGTCCAGATCAAGATCAGAAAAAGGGTTGGCGATGGTATTGTAGACCAGGATATGCTCTATCCCCGACCTGGAAGTAACCACCAGTTTACCTTCAATATTGATCTGGTAAACCTCATGATCATTTACATGAATGATCAAACCAGTTTGTACTTCGCACCCCTTATGAATAATGCTGTATAGTTCAACGGCAGATGCCGGGACGCCAACCAGCAACAGCTGAATCATAAACATCAGAGTCAACT
>JAOZRE010000505.1 GCA_029940215.1 bacterium
TGGATTTTTGCTTTACAATCAAAGACGGTGGGTTGTTTCTGTCGTATCAGGTTTTTAATGCCCTGAACGATGCCGTCAAATTCTTTCTGCTCTTCATCACTGAGCTTCAATTGAACGCTTTTGCTGTCCCCTGATTTATTCAACGCCTGAATCAGGCCGACCCTGTTGAGAAGCGTTGGTCTGAATATGCCGAATACGTGTCTGTATAATGGTTCCTGGGTTTTATCATATTTCTCAGCGATTTGTTGTACCAGGCAGGGTATGAACGCTTTTTTAAAGCTCCCGTCACCATCGACCTGCTGTACCAGGTCGAAAAAGCGACGTGCCGGCAGCGCATCGCTTTTCTTCCTCTCAAGAGAGATTCGCTGAAACATTTTGGTGATTCGCTCTTTCTGAAACAGGGCTTCGTCTTTGGCATTTTTCAGAATTCGCCGGCATTTCTGATCTATTCCCTTCTGGTATTGTTCAATCTCTTTTTCGAAATCTTCGGCTGCGGCATCCTGCTTTAGACGCTTCAACTTGGTGGCCTTCTTCGCCATTTCACGCTGTTTTTTCCCTGCCTCCTTTTTAATCTCTTCCACGCGGGCTTTGGCCAGCTCCTGGTCTGCGATCAATCTCTGCTTGAATCTTTCCATTACCTTCAGCCAGGCCTCTTTTCTTTTCCGCGAGCAGACAATGAGCAGTGTTAAAATATGGGTCAGGACCAGGGATCTGGACTCCAGGCTGTTCAGGTTTTCGAGTTTTAACCGGGTTTCCTCTCTCACTGCCTGCTTCTTTTCCTGAAGTGCGATGATTTCGCTTTTATTTTCTGCAATTCGCGTCTTTGTATCCACGATGGATTTGGAGTCCTTTGCCTCGTTTTTCTCGGCAGTTTTCAGGGCATTAACCAATCTTTTTCTCGAGTCCTTGTAACGGACATCTCGCTCTTCCAGAGCGATTTTATCTTCTTCAACCTGTTTTACCTGCTTATTCAGGTCGAGCAAGACCCGGTCTAAATCGTCAATCTCCTTCAGGATTTCGGTATGTCGCTCCTGGGTTTCCCCAAAGCCCTTCATGATTTCGTTTACTCTCTTATCGGCGATCTCCTTCAGTTTTTTCTCGAGCGCTTTGAGTTTATCGCTGGCTTCTGACAGTTTCTCACTCTTTTGTTCAACATCGGCTTTCAAGGGTTCTATCTTTTTATCAGCGGTTTCTTCTTTTTTCTGTTCTGCTTCCAGTGCAGACAGCTGGTCCGTTGTCTTTTTCAGATCGCTCTCTGCAGCCTTTACTGACTTGCTGACTTCAGACACCTTACTTTTCAGTTGTTCTTCCTCTTCCAGTAGTTGGTCCCTTTCCTGGGCCAGCTGTTGCTCTTTTTTGACGACCCCGGCTTCCTCCTCGCTAAGTTTTTTGACCTGGTTTTTGCTTTCCTTCAGCTCTGTCTCGAGTTTGTTTTGTTGCCCCACAAGTTGCTTTTTAATCTCTTCGGGTTTTTCCTCCTGGTATGTCTTGTCAAGAGCGTTTGTTTCCTGCTGCAGGCTGACCATTTCTGCCTTGAGTTCTTTCAGCTCCTCCTCTTTTTTTGCAAGATCACGGACGAGCACACCATTTTGCTGGTGTGTCGCGACAATGGTCTGCCTGATTTTAGGATAGGGCGTGTATTTCAGCTCATCTTCGAGACTGGACCGGTTTTTCCCCAGAATATTCTTTTCAATGAACAGCCACCAGAACGAATCCTTTTCGTGGGTTTTACCAATTGTTGCGGGCACCCCGAACCTGGTGAGCAGTGAGAGGTTATGGTTATACAGCTCGAAGGGTCCCTTTTCCGTTTTGATGTTGCGGGTCAGTGGTTCTCCCTCTCTTCTCTTTTGGTATACATCGAAGAGCTTTCTGAACGGTTTTTTGGATGTCTCCGTATCAAAAGAGCCGTCAAATAGAACCGACATGTCGATGGCATGTGTCAGGGCCGGCTCGAAAATAGTGGATAGATATCGAATGGCATGGAGGGATGCGGTTGACGCGATCATCGTCAGGTAGTAGCGCAGCAGAAAACTCTCGATGCCCCTGTAGATGAAACAGTGCCAGTAAAGGGTCTGCACCTGTGACTCGAGGCTCTCCACTTCCATGGCATCATCATACGCATCCGAATCCGATGTAATATCCTTGGTCAGGGACGCCTGCCCGAATTTGAACGGCTCAAACTCTTCGCTGAACGTGAATAGGTCTTTTTTCAGGGGTTCAAGGGATTGGGCAACAGCTTGATAGGGGCTATCAGTGCTGATTTTGTCCAGATAGAAAGTTAGTTTTCTGTTATCCCAGTTCTCAGGGGCGGCATAAAATCCAGCAACCTTGAAGAACAGTTTGGCGATCAATCCTTCCGTATGCCGCTGCGAGGCCAACCCTTTCTCTCGGATCTGCCTGGCGGGCAGCAGGAATTTCAGCGGTGTCCAGCCAATAATGATGGCATCCTGGGTTGGAATCATCTCTTTAACAGCCATGCTGTCGGACTCTTCCGGTAATTCCGGAAACAGCTCTTCTGTCTCGGCAAAGCTCTTAATCTCTTTCAAACAGTTCAGGTAGGCCAGGTTATACTGCCGCATCGTGTTTTTTGAGGTGAATTTCAATGCTGACTGGGTGGCTTTCATCTCTTCGAATAGCGATTTTTCCTTGAACAACCCTCCGGACTCTCCGGCATGTTTAATTTTGCTGAAGTATTTCCATTTCTGGCCGAGGATCTGATGGGCTGCCAGTTTCAGCAGAAACATCTTTTCTTCATCGGATTGATCAGGAAGAGGTCGGATGGGGAGTTGCTTCAGGGAAGGAAGTCTCATAAAGATAAATTGTGAGAGTACATTCTATTCGTCGCTGATACGGGAAGTGCACCTAAGGTCTGTTATTAACCCTGACGAATAGTCTAACCCATATGAATTAAAAAGAAAATTAGCAATTATTCAGATTCACCAGCCAAACTTATCACAATGTCGCCGCAGAACGTATTTAAAAAGTAAATGAATGCTGCATAACACCTGATTCTCAGTTGAAGCCGCTACATGACCATCTGTTACCAGTCAATTGATATATTGGTTGAATTTATTTCTGTTTTAAAGCCCCGTCCTTTGGGCGGGGTCAGAGACATTCGGCTCT
>JAOZRE010000128.1 GCA_029940215.1 bacterium
GCGGGCAAAACCACCACCATTGAGTTTGCTATTCCCATGGATTCCGGTGATGTCGCTGACAAAAAGCTGTCTGCTGACGGATACACTGATGTGTTGCTGGCATTTGCAAAGAAAAAAGACAACTTCACCAGCCGCCATCGATTCCGAACCCGCCTGAAGGTTAATCTGGCAACCGGGCAGCACAAATAATCCCTCCAGGCTATTGGCTTGACACATCTCGTTTGATGCGTGTTAATATCAGGACTGTAATAAATGCCGGATAACAGCATTTTGACTGCCCCATAACCAACCGCTTCATCGAGGATGACTGACAATGACTGGATATTGCACGCATCAGAGGGTCGAAAATCTTGCTATGATTTTCGGCCTTTTTCTATTTTCCCTGGTTTTTCCCGGCATGTCCCAACTCACGATAGCAGCTGGTTCTGCCGACAAATCAAACCAGCCTCCCCCCATCAGCAAATCAACACAGGATTGCCTTGATTGTCATAAAGATGAGACCCCTGGAATAGTTGCTGACTGGAGAAACAGTCGACACTCTCGCATGTCCGTGCTTCAAGCCCTGAAACAGACGAATATCAACAGGCGGATATCGGTTGAAAAAGCGCCGGGTATGTCAGGTAATGTCGTTGTGGGTTGTTATGAGTGTCACGGTCTCAACACAGAGCGGCACAAGGACAGCTTCGACCACAACGATTACCGCATCAATATCGTGGTCTCTCCTCCGGATTGTGCGACCTGCCACCCCACAGAGGTCGATCAGTTTGCTCATGGCAAGAAAGCCAGCGCCATTGCCATCCTGGAGAAAAACCCTCTTTACCATCAGCTGGTTGACACGCTAACCCAGCAGAAAATCCTGGAAAACGGCGAGCTGGTTCCAAGGGGTCCAGCTTCCATGTCGCAATCAAAATCCTGCTTTGCCTGTCACGGAACACACGTCGGCGTGGACGGCATGAAAACGGTTGAAACCGAGTTCGACGAGGTAACGGTACCCAACCTGACAAACTGGCCTAACCAGGGAGTCGGGCGACACAACCCGGACGGCAGCTTCGGGTCCTGCACCGCTTGTCATCCCCGTCACAGCTTCTCCATTGAGATCGCCCGCAAGCCCTATACATGTGCCCAGTGCCATCTGGCACCGGACGTTCCGGCTTGGGAGGTTTTCAAGGAGAGCAAACACGGCAACATCTTTCTCAGTCAATCCGCAAAATGGAACTGGGACAAGGTTCCATGGCAACCGGGACGTGATTTTCAAACACCGACCTGCTCAGCCTGCCACAATGCACTATTGGCGAATGGCGAAGGAGAAGCGATCATTGAGCGTACCCACGATTTCGGCTCACGGCTCTGGGTCCGGATTTTCGGATTGCCCTATTCCCATCCACAGCCGAAAGACGGGAAAACCTGGCAGATCAGAAACGATGATGGGCTGCCGCTTCCAGTTACCTTTGAGGGAAAACCGGCCTCAAGCTACCTGATTTCAGCTTCAGAGCAGGAAACCCGGCAGAAGCAGATGAAACAGGTCTGCGGATCCTGTCACAGTACTAACTGGAGTGATCAGTTTTTTAAACAGATGGATCAGGGAAACCAGGAAGTCGATAAAATGGTACTAACCGCCACCCGCATGATGCAGAAGGCCTGGAAGGCAGGACTGGCTGATCCTGCCAACCCCTTTGATGAATCACTGGAATTACACTGGTTACGATACTGGCTGTTCTATGCGTCATCCACCCGATATGGCATGGCCATGAGCGGTCCTGATTACATCGGTTTCAAATACGGTTGGTGGAGCCTGACCCATGACCTGACCACGTTCAAGGACAAGATCAGAGATAAAGAACAGCAAAAATCAGCGGGAAAATAGCAAAAGGAAGAGAGCGGCTACTCCCGATCTGGAATAGCCTTAGATATGTGAAACTTTTGCAATTGAAATCAGACGCCCTGACCCAACCGCAACCGGCAGCATTATCCGAACCACTTCATGCTCGGTCTATTCTGCCAGCAGGTCAGCCGACAGATTAGCAATACCAATGCCATCAGACCCAGGTAGATCAGCAAGAACATCAAGGCTCCTTTCGATATGATCAGTGGCATGATGATCATGGTCATTGGAAACATGATCGGACTGAAGAAAAACATCTTCAACGCAAACGCTTCTGCAGTTCCGGTATTAAAACGTGGATCCATCATCTTCAGCAGCAGCATCGCCTGCGGTGTGGAACCGGTACTCTGTCCGAATTCACAGACACTCTTCTCGAACCAGGCCCCCGGCAGAATCCGTGGTCCCATCCATTTCACCTGCCAGATATTGAACAAGGCACCACAAGCAAGCATCACCACCAGCGGAGCTGCATAAGTGACAACCACCGTCAGGTTAATGGCCATAAGAGCAGCCACCACCAATGTATCAAGGGCAAAGCCGGAAAGCGTATCAATTGTTCGGGAATCAACATAGATGTCCAGTCGTGTTCGTTGCAGAATTCCCTGCACAATCAACCCACCAATGAGAACGAAGGGGAATTTCGGCAGAAAGCTCAGTGGGGGAGCAGCGGTCACAATCCCTAAGTGTATCAGGTGGCCACAGAGAATCGCCAGCCCCATAATACCGAAGTTAAAAACCAGTGAACTGCCTGCCTCAGGACTGGTGATCTCCTTCCCGATATCGTTCCGTTTTTCCTGAGACACAAATGTGTCAGACTGTATCTTGTGATCCTTTTTCTGATACTTATTGACGATGTAGTCCCGCGCAGTTCCGATGTTTACAATGATAACACCGACAAACACAGCCAGAACCAGACCGACGATGGCACATGTCTCACCAATGGCAGCAGCTTCAGCAGCTGACCATCCCAGTTTGTCGACCATCGGCGCAATGGCCGTTCCGACACCCGGTCCTCCCTGATAACCGACCAGCAGCTGTAAACCAAACAGTGGATTCAGTTGATAGCCAACCAGACCAAACACAACAACCACAGCAAGGCCGATGGCTATCTGACCAAAACCGTTGAAATAGGCGTAAGCTGTCTGGGCTCCGGCCGTTTTCCCCAACTCCCGTAACCCCGGTATCACCTTGCCGATGAACAGACCGGCAAAAACCACATCGATGGCGACTGTTGCCAATTGAGTATAGAACTCGGTTACCGGTATCAGCCCTAGGCCGTTTGTCCCGAGTATCAGACCGAGAACCCCGCCAATCACGCACGCCGGAATAATAAACCGTTGAAATACAGGCACCTTAGCCCTGATAATCATACCGACGACAAGGAATAAGCTGATAATAATTAAATCCACCATAATTGACGAAAGGTCCATCTCACCTCCATTTGGGTTTTGAACTGCTCAAAGCCTGTACTATTTTTGGGAAAAACTGCCTGCGGAGCCGCTGCTACCACCTACCATAACCAGTCCCCTGTGTATCATTCATTCCCTCTGACGTCAAATATCACAACAGTCCCTGGTCATTTTAATATCAAATATTCGGATTTTGGCTCACTCCTTTCATTTCAAATACAGCATTCTTTCGTTTCCCGTCGTATCTGATGTGGAATTTTTTGTACTTTTTATCCAATATGAAGATGAACACGGAACCGAGCAAGGTGACAGTTGTCATGATTATGGTCATGTCAACCAACGGCATTGTGGCTCAAAAGACGATTGAAGACTCGTTTGAATGGAGCTCAAAAGAGGACAGAATGCAGTTCCTCGACAAAATCAGGAACATCGGTACGGCCCTGATGGGAGCCAATACCTACCGATCCATTGGCAGCCAACCGTACAAGGGTGTAGATTTCTACGTATTGACCCGTCATCCGGAACAGTTTGAGCACCATGAGAGGGTAACCTTTGTGGAAGGTGATGTGGAAGATATTTACAAATTGTGGGAAACCAGAGGGCTGACCAGAGTTGCACTCCTGGGCGGACCGTCAACGAACCGGCTGTTTCTCGACAAAGAATTGGTCAACGAAATTTTTCTGACCATCGAACCAGCCATTATGCCGGAAGGACTCCACCTGGTGACAGGACTTGACCGGCAGGTTAATCTAAAGCTGCTCAGCCTGAATACCCTGAACGAACAGAACACCCTCCTCCTGCATTATTCAGTCGTCAAAAATAAAAATCACCAGAAGTGACCCAGCCAGCCCCAGCAGCTGGAACAGGTATACATAAAACAGGCTGCCCCTGAAGGTCACAATGATCAGCAGGAGTATCATCTGCGCGCCAAATTCAACCGGCGACAGCAATGACAACAACTTCTGCCTCCACTTATCCAGAGCTCCCCTGCCAATCAAGATCATTACCAACCTGGAAATCCCTCCCCAACTCCACAAAAACAGAAAAGAGAAAATGCTCAACCGGGCTGTGTAAGATGGGTTCCCGGGACGATCGTTGAGCGGTGGATGCAGGAACCGTTGCTGTACTTCTGCCCGGCTTTCCCCGGGATTGGATGCAAGAGCTGACACAAACGAATGAATCGTGGCAGCCATCGTGGAGCCGAAAAACCCGGAAATGGCCAGAGGCACTATCACATCAGGGCTTTCTCCGTGGTAAATCACCAGCGCATATGCAGTCGCTGCTGTTAAAAGCAGCACAAACAGGAAATCCGATGTCAGGTCATAAAGAGCTCCCAGACTGGATGTTTGCCCCGTGTACCGGGCCAGTTGCCCATCCGCGCAATCAAGCAATATGCGGATGAGTAACAGCGACGCAACCATCAGGGGGTTCTGCAGGTACAGGCCACCGAACAGGCACCCGATAACACCCATCCCGCTAATCAGCGAAAGAAGCCCCACCTGATTTGGTGTCATCCGGGCCCTGGCGATAATATAGACCAGCGGCCATGAAATGATATAAGGCCATAAGTCAGGTCGCAAACCGATTTTCATCTCAGGGTTCAAGCTTGAGCGAAACCCTGAGATGAAGTGACCATTTTCAGGCAATGTTTTCATGGGATATCAGAGACAGGCTGCAGGTAATTGAATCATGACTTCTTATCGGCCTAATATTCTGAAATATTTTCATAACAAGGTCCTACTAAATCATCAACGACAAATCCGGCTGAACGCATTTTCTTTCAACCGCAGAAATTCCTGCAGCGGTCAAAATCCGGTGTATGACCTGTAAGAGAAGAATAATGCACCCATAGCCAGCCTATGTTTTTTGGCACGATTATTTCAGTAAGAAAGAGTGTCATATGAAGTATTCAACCTAAAAATGAGATGGCCTTAAAAACCACTCATCTCTTATAAAGCCGTTCCGAATCGGAGAAAAGGAGAGGCATCATGAAAAAGCGAATGAGCAGAAGATCAAAAATGGGTGTAAAATTCAAGCCCAATCACGAATATGTAGACCAGGCAGTTGCACACTATCTTGCAGACGGTGGCAAAATTACCAAGCTGGAGTTCAATGAAAAAGCCTATCAGGACTTTATGCAAACACCGGAATCACC
This sequence comes from bacterium, assembly GCA_029940215.1. Taxonomy (GTDB): domain Bacteria; phylum SAR324; class SAR324; order XYD2-FULL-50-16; family XYD2-FULL-50-16; genus JAHJRI01. The sequence goes on from JAOZRE010000128.1 coordinate 5,447, forward strand.
AAATGTGGTCGATGATTTTCTGAATGGGAACTATTAAAGATGGAACCTTATCCAAGTGGATGCCGTCTGTATACGGCTGACTCAATAAAAAGCGTTCAGGAAAAATGGAAAAAGCAAAGATCTACCACAATCCCAGATGAGACACCAGTAGAAGAACACTGGATGTGGTCAAAAACAGCGAGGTGCCATTTGAAGTTATCGAATACTTGAAAGCACCACCGACAAAAAATGAACTGAAAAAAATTCTCAAGGGATTGAAGCGGCAACCCCTTGAGCTTTTTAGAACAAAGGACAAGCTCTTCAAGGAGCTGGGATACTTAAAAACCGATCAGCGGACGGTTGATGAGTGGCTGGAGATTCTGATCGATAATCCCAGGCTGCTTGAGCGACCTGTTGTAGCCTACCAGAATAAGGTTGAGATGGGCAGGCCGCCGGAGAAGGTCCTGGAAATCCTTGGTTAATCAGCTGCTGCCAGTCACTGACGGATACAGCCGTCCACTACACTTTCCTCTTTTCCCCCGTCATGGGTTTCATCTCGTTCCATTGTGAATTAGTTGCTATAGCTGAATTTTCGGGGAACGGTTCGAGAGCCGATATCGTATCTTAAATGGTCCGGACGATCCACCCGATTCAACTGATTTTCCTCATGTTCCACTTGTCTGTTTGTTTCAACCACCAACCAGGGTATCACACACTGGCCGGAATTACCGAGACGCCGATCCTGGTCGAACTGAACGGATCAGCCCAACTCGGGCTGCTGATTCGACAGCAGACAGGGCTCTCTTTTGACGGAAGTGTTTTTAAATATGATGGGCGACCTTTCCTGCCCAGCGAAATTGTTGAAGAGACACTCGCATTAATCGGATAACCCACTTTCTGGAGAATCATATGGTAACCGCACAAGATTTTAGCAATGATTATGAAAATAAGTGGTGTCCGGGCTGTGGTAATTTTGGTATCCTCGACTCGATGAAGCAATCTTTTGCCAATCTCGGACTGGCACCAAAGGATGTGTTGCTGGTTGCCGGAATCGGTCAGGCAGCAAAAACGCCACACTTTCTGAAATGCAACGTATTCCATTCGCTTCATGGCCGGTCACTGCCGGTGGCGACCGGAGCCAAGATCGCCAATCATGACCTGACCATTGTCGTTAATTCCGGGGATGGAGACTGTTATGGAGAGGGTGGAAGTCACTTCATGAACACCATGAGGTGAAATCTGGACAATGTTCAACCCTGTGTGACATACAACAAGGTTAACACCCATGGCTGGTATAAAAAACCGGTGTCTGATCTTTATGAAGCTGATTATGTCCCTGACAGTTTTGAAAACGCCATGGCCATGGCTGGTGAGTGGGAAGATCGGCTGACAGCCAGAGTGGTAACCGTTATTCTTAGTTTTCAGACCGCCATCATGCAAAATGTGGGGGGACTGTTCAATATTAACTATAACATCTGAAGGTCGATATGGAATCCAAAATCAAAGCCATTGAGATAGCATTGAAAAACGAAATGAGAGAACGGGACTTCTACCTGAAGCAGAGTGAAAAGTCCGGGGACCCGCTCGGTAAAAAAATGTTTGCCACCATGGCTGAAGAGGAAGAGGAGCATGCTCGCTATCTCAAAGAATTGCACGACAAGTTACAGGAAAAGGGGAAGTGGCCGGGAGACATTTCGGTTGTCATAAACGAAACAAATGTCGGCAAAGTTCTTGACGAGCTGACCGACAAGGTGAACCCCAGCAACACAGCCACGGCGGACGATAAGGAAGCTATAAAAATCGCCATCGAATTTGAGAATGAGGCCTATATATTTTACAAGGACCTGATCAAGCAGGCGGACTCTCCAGATGAAAAAGAGATTTTTACGATTCTGGCAGACCTGGAACTTGAGCATATGAATTCCCTGAAGGAAACCCTGCTCTATTTTGAAAGCCCAGCCGACTGGTTTGCCCAGTACGAAAAACCGACACTGGACGGCTAGAGCCTTTCGACGATTCAGCCGTGCCCAGGGGGGCACGGTTTTAAACCACACCAAATCCACACAGCTCACCATGATCAGATACGTTTGCCCGGATTGCGCCTATACCTATGATGAAGAGTCCGGAATACCCCATCAGGGAATTCCGGCCGGAACATCATTTGAAGATCTGCCGGAAGACTGGTGCTGCCCCGAATGCGGTGTACCAAAAGAAGATTTCCGAAAGGTTGAGCTTTGATCCCCCGAACAAATTCCAGAATGCCTACTGTTCAAGCCGGTAACTGTGCTGTTTGCATTGTCACCGGTCATCAACTTTCCTGATTTCACCTCATGAGTCCGTCCAGAATCGCTAAATTCAGAACCACTTTGCTGAACTGGTTCAAAGCAGAACAACGGTCCCTCCCCTGGAGAGAGACCTCGAATCCTTACTATATCTGGATTTCCGAGATCATGCTTCAGCAGACCCAGGTCCAGACTGTAATTCCCTATTACCGGCGATTCATAGAACATTTCCCCACCATGGCCAACTTTGCTGCGGCAAAGCCCAACGAGGTTCTCAAAATCTGGGAAGGGTTGGGGTACTATTCAAGGGTGCGAAACTTTCATAAGGCTGTCAGTCAGGTCGTGTCAGAACACAACGCAAAGGTGCCGGATCAACATCAACTCTTCATTAACCTGCCCGGGGTTGGCGACTATACTGCCGCAGCTGTGCAAAGCATCGCTTTTCGCAGACCGTTTGCGGCAGTGGATGGTAATGTCAAGCGGGTGTTATCGCGCCTGTTTATGATGGATCAGCCGGTGAACCAGGCCAAGTCAAAGGTGGCTTTCCAGTCAGCCGCAGACGGATTACTGGCCAGAAAAAAACCGGGAGACTTCAACCAGGCCATGATGGAACTGGGGGCAATGATCTGTAAACCTGCCACACCCAGTTGTCAGACCTGCCCTGTTCGATCCTTCTGCGAATCCAACAAAAAGGGGACAGTCGACCAGTATCCTTTCCGCATTAAACGCGCCCCTGTCCCAGTCTATCAAATAGCGGTCGGCATTGTAAGAAAAAAGGGGGAGATACTGGTCACACTCAGGAAGCCCAAGGGACTGCTGGGGGGATTGTGGGAGTTTCCAGGGGGTAAGATGAACCCCGAAGAATCAGGTGAGCAGGCTTGTATACGGGAGATCCGGGAGGAAACCGGCCTGGAGATTGAGATTGAACGATCTCTGGCTGTAATCCGGCACGCTTATACCCATTTCAAAATTGTGATGGAGGTGTTTATTTGTCGTTATCAATCCGGGCAGGTGAGCCTGGACGGCCCTGTTGACTATCGCTGGATCACTTTTCAACAAGTTGACAACTATCCGTTTCCAAAAGCCAACCACAAGATCTTCCCGCAGCTGGCCGATTATCTGCAGGAATATCCCTGAAGACAACCGTTTCCGCGGCTTCTGATTGTCTGAACTCCGGTCCTGGAACCGGCTCTTCAGATATATCAGTTTCTGATTTTTTTCAGGCCATTACTGGCTGCAACCTTATAGGCTGCAGACAGTGTGGGGAAATTATATACATTTTCCAGAAAGTATTCTATTGTCCCGCCCAGTTTCATAACCGCCTGGCCGATATGAATCAACTCGGCTGCTGATTGACCACAGATGTGAACACCAAGCAGATTGAGTGACTCTCGATGAAACAACAGCTTCAACATCCCCCTGCGATCACCGATAATCAAACCACGAGCCAGGTCTCCGAACTGGCAGACCCCTTTCTCATAGGGGACCTTCTCTTCGATCAACTCCTGCTCCGTTGCACCGATTAAAGCAATTTCCGGAATGGTATAAATTCCGTACGGAATATCCCCTCCGACACGATGAGCAGCAGTCCCACAAACCGCATGGCGGGCTGCCAATCGCCCTTCTTCGTTGCTGACCGATACCAGTGAAGGAAAGCCGATGACGTCTCCAATTGCATATATGTTGCTTTGGGTTGTCTGATAGTTTTCGTTCACATCCAGCTGATTGCGCGAATTGAGATCCAGATCGCATTTTTCAAGACATAATTTATCTGCCGTTCCCTGTCGCCCATTTGCGAAAAGCAGCGCATCTGTTTCGATGGTCTTTCCGGATACCAGTTCTGTTCGGACACGTTTGCCATCAGAGGTTATGTCTCGATAGTTCTCCCCAAGAAGTAATTCGATTCCACACTCTTTTAGAATGATGGCCAGCAATTCTGATAGTTCGCGATCAATAAAACTCAGCAGGGTACCCCGTGTGTCGATCAGCTTGACTTTGACCCCCAGAATGGAAAAGATCGTCGCGTACTCACAACCAATAACACCTCCACCGAACACCGCCATAGTCTCTGGAATCTCGTCCAGCATCAGGATCGTGTCGGAATCCAGAATGCTCTTTCCGTCAAATTTAATCTCAGGAGGATGATAGGGAATCGTCCCTACAGCAATGATGGTCTTGTGGGTCCTGATGATCCGATCGTCCTCATCCGGAGGCTTAGGCCTGATTATCAGTTCGGTCGGGGACTGAAAGCAGGCCTCTCCAAATACGCACTCAACATTTTTATCAGAGTAGGAGTCCATAATGTGATTAACCCGCTGTGTCATCACCACATTCTTTCGATGCATCAGCTCCTTGACGGATATGGGTTGATTAAGGGTTATATCAATCCCGTTTATATCCCGCTGTGTCAAGGACATCACATATTTGACCGTTTCCCTGAGAGACTTGCTGGGAATGGTACCCGTGATCACAGAAGCGCCACCAGGTCGGTTCCCTTTCTCAATCACAATCACTTTTGCTCCCAGAGTCGCAGCCTCAAGAGCTGCTTTTTCACCGGCCGGTCCAGCACCGATGACCGCAATATCATATTCTTCCATTTTTTCTATGGGGTTTGGTTAGTCGCCCTGGGTCGCCATATAGTCATCATAAAGCGTTTCGAAATAGTTTTTATGCTTGGCTTCCTCCTGAGCCAGGATCTGGAAAAGCTTGGCATATTCTGCACTGTCTGTCGCCTCTGCCATTTTCCCATATAGTTTAAACGCCTGTTCCTCACGTTTCATGGCCACGCGCATAACATTCACATAAGACATCCCCGGCCGGTATTCCAGTTCCACCAGGTAGTCGCTGCGTTTAATATCCTGAATTTTTTCAAACTTGTATGCAGCCATTTTTTCGGTATTTTCCTTAAAATTCTTCAGCATCTGTTCATGTTTCCGCTCTTCCTCTGCATACTCCTGCAGATTCTTAGCGATGCCCCGGATCGTCTCATTTTCAGATGCGGCCTGATAAAAATCAGCCGCCTCGATCTCTGATTGAATGGCAAAATCAATAATATCTTCAATTGATTGAAATTCCATATGACCTTCCTTCGGTTAATATATTTCAAAAACGATGTGTGGGCAGCCGGACACAAATCCGGGCTGCCAGGTCGGATTAAGCTGACTGCCAGAATCCATGAAGGTTGCAAAAGGCGCGTGCAGTAAGGTCCTGCTCTTCAACCAGAAATGTTGCTTCGGCTGTGCCATCGCCCTCGTTGAAATCCTGTCGGTATACCTTGTTCCCTGCCAGTAGTTCAACAAACAGGATATAATGATCAGCCTGCATCGGATGCGGGTTGCCACCAACCTTGACCGTCACGCGATTTCCGTCTCGTTCAATCACGGGCACATGTTTTTCCACTGCAGCGTCCGTTGTGTTGGGCTCAAGTTTCTTCATCGGCTCGTTGCAGCAGGCAAGATTCGGTTTTCCATTCCAAAGTGATTCAACAACGTTGTGACACTTCTCACAGTAATACACTTCCTTCTTCTCAATCATATATTTCTCCGTGATGTTTTAACAAAACAACAGAATGTTAACAGGTTATTAAAGAAAACCAGACACTGGTTGTTCCCTTGGTGCAACAAACAATATCTGAAACAGTATATCAATTTTACTGAAAAAATCATGCCAAGAACTGACCAAAGTCCAAAGAGACCAATCTGACCAAATTCAGTCTCCAACTGCCCGCATACACCCCCGCAGTTTTTTCTGCTTTTAATTGCCTCCTGGTAATACGATTTGTCATTATAATACCAAGCCTGAATCCGTCGAGTCAGAGTTGAAAGGGAATTTCGCCGTGAAATTCAATGCTGTCAAGGGTAATATTCACGTCATACACATACAGTTCAACACCAATTTCAACTGCTTTACGAAGTTCCCTGCCATGGTAACCGATTTTGAATGTTCTGTTTTTCCATTTTAAATAATAGATATTGAAGACGCTGCAAAATGTCAGCCCAATGTCACAATAGATAATCTGAATGACGGATTTTTTACTGAATAATAAAACGAATCCGCACCCAAAGGGTACGGTATTGCTTTGCCCCCTTGAA
>JAOZRE010000506.1 GCA_029940215.1 bacterium
GCCGAATGTCTCTGACCCCGCCCAAAGGACGGGGTTTTAAAACAGAAATAAATTTATTGACTGTTTATGATTGTTTATGTAGGTTTTGTTCATTACTGTTCAATTTTAAGTTATCGCCCTGCATACTACAGGCAGTGGGGATGACCAAAAAGCTGTGCTTATATATCTGAAATTTTTGGGTATTTTAATCTACAAAATGTCCACATATGTTACAGATAACGGATGACGTTTAATGATCATTCGGATTGATTTAGCTTCAGCACCGGTTCCATAAGCGATTCATCCGGCTCTGGATCATCCCGGGGAACAAACAGCAATCAAGAGGAGAAATAATGGGAAAACTCTTTTCTGACTATTCAAGCTTTGACGGCCTGGGATTGGCCGAGTTGATTCGAAAAAAAGAAACCACACCGCGAGAGCTGGTCGATACGGCCCTGGATGCCCTTGACCGTCTCAATCCCAAGCTCAACGCGATTACCTATATGATGACGGACTATGCTGAGAAACTCATCAATGAAGGACTGCCCCAGGGACCCTTTACGGGTGTGCCCTTCCTGGCCAAAGACCTGATCAGCAGTTACGCCGGCTACCCCACCAATTGCGGCAGCCGTCTCTACAAGGGGTGGACCCGGGAATTCAACAGTGAATTGGTTAATCGTTTTAACCGGGCAGGCCTGGTGACCATCGGCCGTACCAATACACCCGAAAATGGAATCAGCGCAACCTGCGAACCGGTAGCCAACGGTCCCTCCCGCAATCCGTGGAACCTGGAACATATCACCGGAGGCTCCAGCGGCGGTTCAGCGGCATCGGTGGCAGCCGGTATCGTGCCGGTTGCCCATGGGGGTGATGGTGGCGGTTCCATTCGCATGCCCGCTGGCTGTTGTGGTGCCTTCGGTCTGAAACCGACTCGAGGAAGAAATCCGCTGGGGCCTGATCATTACGAATTGTGGCACGGTATGATCGTGGAAGGAACGATTACCAGAACCGTCAGAGATAGTGCCGCGATGCTTGATTGCACCGCCGGTCCGGATGTCGGAGCCCCATATTGGGCGCAGCCTCCCGAAAGACCCTTTCTGGAGGAAGTGGGCCGGGATCCCGGTAAGTTGCGGGTGGCCTTTTCTGCAGAAGCCCCAGGGGGAGAGCCGGTTGACGAGGAGTGTAAAAAAGCGGTCGCCGACGTAGCCAATCTGATGGCGGATCTGGGGCATGATGTTGAAGAAACTGCCCCCGTCTGGGATGTGGCTGAATGGGGAGAAGCCTTTATGGCCATCCTGATGAGTAACGAGTCCATGTTTCTGCAGGTTGGGGCTGAAATGTTCGGTCGCACCCCCAGCCGCGAAAACCTGGAAATGGTTAACCTTTTTCTACTGGAACAGGGAAAGGATATCAAGGCAGTCGATCTATTGAAGTCCCTGAGTGTTAAAAACCGGGTGACCCGACAGATCGCCGGTTTCTTTGAAACCTATGATATCATGATCTCCCCTGTCCTGGCAGGACCGCCCCTGAAGGTCGGGAATCTTTCCACCGACCTGGATGATATAGAGACAATGATGGGGAATTTGCTGGGCTATATGCCGTTTACATCCATGTACAATGTCACCGGTCAGCCCGCCATGTCTGTACCTCTGTACTGGACACCGGACGGACTGCCGGTTGGGGTTCAGTTTGCAGCCAAGTACGCCAATGAATCCCTGCTTTACCGACTGGCAGGCCAGTTGGAGCAAGCTCGGCCCTGGATCGACAAGCGGCCGCCGATTTATGCCTGATTGTTTTTCAGTCACTTTTCAATCACCCATAATTGAACCAAAGGAGGAATCACAATGAATTTGAAACATGTCGTGACGACCGTTTTTGCCGTTCTGGCAATGGTCCTGACTTATGGTATGTCCGTACAGGCAGCTGATACGATTAAAATTGGAATCCCGGTTCCCCTGACCGGTCACTTTGCCAGTGTCGGTGATACGGCAAACAAGGCCCTGGAGCTGGCCATCGAGGAGTACAATGCCAAAGGTGGTATTCTAGGGAAAAAAGTGAAAGGGATTGTGATGGACACCCAGGATGGACGACCCGAGGTCATCAAAGCGGTTTTTGAGCGCCTGGTGAGCCAGAATGTTGATGCCCTGATGACCAGTTACTGCGCTCTTTCGCCGATCGATGTGCAAACCATGGCCAAGTATAAGGTACCCTATTTTACAGGTATTGCCTACCATGCGATTGCCAATGCCATTCGTAAGGGGATGCCCGCAACCCGCAACATCTTTCATGTCAGCTGGTCACAACTTGCCTATGCCGATTCTCACCGTCAGGTATTGCCCACGATTCCCGCAAAGATGGGCTGGACCCCTCCCAACAAGAAGATGGCTGTGATCCGGGTGGATTTTCCGTATAATACAGCACCTTCCGACCAGGTGATTAAAGAGGCGGAAGAGGACGGCTACAAGGTTGTGATTAACGAGTTTACACAGTTCGGAAAAGTGGACTGGAACGATATCATGACCAAACTGGACCGCGAAAGACCCGCCTATATTTCTGTCTGGGAGTTACTGTCTACGGATTCCGCGCTTTTTCAGAAGGCCTTTATGCAACGTTTTGGCCGGAAGGGATATAATGGGATCATCATCTATCAATACACTCCGAGTACACCGGAATATGTAGCCCTCACCAAGAAAGCGTCTGATGGTGTCATCTGGATGGGAGGCTCCATGAAGCTCAAAGAACCGGCTGTCGCTGATTATCTGGAACGCTGGAAGGCGAAGTTCGGCGCATATCCGACAGATAATTATGCCACGCACGTGCGACAGATTTTTGACATGTGGGCGACCGCTGTTGAAGAGCTGGGTTGCTCTGACTGTTATGACAAGGTGATCAACTACATCCGGCAACATCCACACCGAGGGCTCCATACCAATTTTGTCTTCAATCCAATCGATAATACCACTCTTTATGGAGAGGGCTTTTATCCTGTGGAATGGAACCAGATCTGGAATGGAAACCATATCCATGTCTATCCGGAAAACAAGTACAAGGGTGGCGATTTTCGAAAACCGCCCTGGATGAAATAAAACGAATCCGCACCCAAAGGGTACGGTATTGCTTTGCCCCCTTGAA
>JAOZRE010000507.1 GCA_029940215.1 bacterium
TGCATAAGCTGTCCGCAAAAGTCCCAGGGGATCGTTAAAAGATAACTTCACTTAATCTATTTGAAAAAAGTCCATATAGCCGGACATTTCGCAAACAGAATGCCATCACGACGTGTTTCTTTAACACTAATGAGAAACACTCGACTAATTTTTTAGCCGACCCTTAGTAAACGTAGGTGTGAAAATACAGGTCCCAATAGATCCATAAACCAGACATGGAGCATGTCATGGAGATTTGTTTTACGGAGAATGAACAGGCTTTCTACGATGAAGTGGATGAGTTCCTGCAAACGGAACTACCTGCAGATTGGCCCTCGCGAACCATCATCTGGCCAGGAGATTACGCCCCGAGCGGTTATGGCGCCGAGCAGAACTATGAAATTGCATTCCAGTTTATAAAAAAGCTGGTCGATAAAAAGTGGCTGACCATTTCCTGGCCTGAGGAGTATAGCGGAAAACTGTATACGCATATGGAACAGTCTATCTTTGATGAGCGCATGACCTATTACCGGGCCCCTATGGTGGATTCTCTAGGTGTGGGTATCGTAGGCCCCATGCTCCTGAGAATCGGAACCCCGGAGCAGCAGGCGGAATGGATTCCCCGGATTGCAGCTGCCGAAATCCGGTGCTGGCTGGCTTACAGTGAGCCCAACGCCGGTTCTGATTTGGCGGCTATTGAAACAACGGCGATCAGGGATGGGGATGAGTATGTCGTAAACGGGCAGAAGGTCTGGTCCAGCGGGGCAAGCATCTCCCAGTTTGGATGGCTGATCGCTCGCACTGATCCCAGTGCCGGGAAACATCAGGGGGTCAGCCTGTTTATGCTCGATAACAATACGCCGGGGATCACCATTCGCCCCATCGAAAACATCATCGGGGAGTCCCATTTCAACGAGGTGTTTTTCGATAATGTCCGGATTCCGGCCAAAAACCTGATTGGGGAAGAGAATAAAGGGTTTTACCACCTCATGAGTGCGCTGGATTTTGAGCGGGTCGCTCTTGTGGGAATTGGCGGGTTCAGGCGAATGTACGAGGAGTTACTGGAATATGCCCGAACCACGGAGCGAGACGGGAAGATCCTCGGAAAACAGCCGGATGTCAGGTGCAAGCTGGTTGATATTGGGACACGGGTCGAGATTGCTTATCAATACGTCTGGCAAATAGCTGCCATGATAGACCAGAATCTGAATCCCACTGTGGAATCATCAGTTCTGAAGGTTGTGTCGACCGAACTGGCCCGGGATATGTCCGAAGTGGGAATGGACATTCTGGGGCCCTATAGTCAACTGACCAAGCCATCAGACAGAACGCCGCTCAGGGCCCTGGTTTCGCGCGGGTATCTTGACGCCATTTCCGCCACCATCGGGGCCGGCACCTCCGAAATCCAACGAAATATCATTGCCCAGAGAGGCCTGGGCCTTCCCAGGTATAAAGGAAAAGGAGGAAAAAAATCATGAATCTGGAACTGAATAAAGAGCAGCAATTACTTAAGCAGGCCGCAAAAGATTTCCTGAAAAAAGAGTGTCCCCGCGACCTGATCCGTGAATGGCGGTATGCGGAAGAGGACTACCCTGAAAAACTCTGGAAAAAGATGGTCAAACTGGGATGGATGGGTGTGACCATTCCGGAAGCATACGAAGGCATGGAAGGCGATTTCATCGACCTGACCATTTTGGTTGAAGCGATGGGTGAGGTCTGTCTGCCCGCTCCCTTCTTCTCGACAGTGGTTGTCGGCGGTACCGCACTGACACTTTGTGACAACGAAAACCTGAAGGCCGAGGTGCTGCCGCAAATCGTTGCCGGCAAAAAAACGGTGACCTTTGCCCTGATCGAACCGGGCAATGGCTATGGTTATTCCAATATTCAGACCACTGCCACCAAACAAGGGAATGGTTACGTGCTGGAAGGGACCAAACTGTTCGTCGAATACGCCCGCTCTGCGGATTATATACTGACGGTTGTGCGCTCAGAGGGCGACGGGCCCATGTTGTTTCTGGTGGATGCGGGTAGCAGCGGCATCGAAATGACATACCAGGAAACGCTGGATTACGCCAAACAGTGTGAAGTGTCACTTAGTGGTGTTCAGGTACCAGCCGGTAATCTGCTGGCAGAAGGTGCAGCTGCGGAAAAACTGCTATCAAGTCTGGAAGAACAGGCTGGAGTGGCGAAGTGTGCCGAAATGCTGGGTGGCATGCAGGCGGCATTTGATATGAGCGTTGCCTATTCCAAGGAGCGGGTTCAGTTTGAAAGACCCATCGGCTCCTTTCAGTCCATCCAGCATCACTGCGCCAATATGGCCATCGAGGTAGGCAACTGCCGGAATATTACCAACCTCGCCACCTGGAAGATCTCCAAGGGACTGCCGGCAACAAAAGAGGCCTCCATGGCCAAGTCGTATACCAACGTTGCGTCCAACAAGGTGGTTAAACTGGGACACCAGATCCACGCCGCCATCTCCTTCTGTGACGAACACGATATGCATCTTCTCCTTAGAAAATGCCACGCCGCCGCAGTCGCATTCGGCGATACAACCTATCACACTGAAAAAGCAGCTGCAGAACTAGGCCTCTAAATCTCCACCACCAACCAAAACGTAAAAGGGGACTGTCCCCTTTTTTACTGTCCCCTTTTTTAAAATCTGAGTTGCTCAGCTCTTTCCTCAATTGACTATGCTTCAAAAACCGTCTGATCTTCAATAATGGTTTTTAAAATTTTAGTATCCTGAATCGCCTCAGGATCACACAGGGTGATATCATGGGACAGCAGTGTCAGATCGGCCAGTTTCCCGACACTGATGCTTCCCCGCTGATTTTCAGAGTAGGAACATTTTGCAGCCATGGTTGTGTAGGCTGCCAGTGCCTGCTTCGGACTGATTCGCTGATCCTCTCCCAGTACCCGACCATTTTTGGTTTTGCGTGTGACGGCTGTCCCCATGGATTTCATGGTCCAGGGGGGCATGACAGGGGTATCGGTATGCAGTGTAAAATCCAGGCCGGCCCTGTCCGCGTCTCCGCAGGGGTCAAGTCTTTCTGCGCGCTCCTGGCCCAGGAGTAGCTCCGGGCGACCTCCCGGCCCCGCCCGAC
>JAOZRE010000508.1 GCA_029940215.1 bacterium
GAGAACCTCTGCTTTTCAATAGGTCACTCGGCATAATCAAGTACTCGGCATAATGTCTCAAAGCGTGAACAGTTGCTTTCTTATGGATGTTGCAATCACTCAATGCCAGTTTGAAGGCGTCCTGAACCCCGGTCCTGTTCATCGGTTGTTCAGTGCGGTTGGTTTTCCATTTTCCCAAATGGACTGATGGGAACAGAAGGGTTGGGTTACGATGGGTAGCCCAATAACGCCGTAAGAGGAAGAGGGTTTGCCGAGGTAGGGGAATCATGCGGTCTTTGTTACCCTTGGCATTGCGGATGTGAACCATCATTCGGGCACTGTCGATATCTCTCACTTTCAGAGTTACCCCTTCTGAGAGTCTGAGCCCGAGGGAGTAGATTGTAAACAGGCTTTGCCTACTCGACCAATCATTTCAACCTGCGTTTTTCGCCGCTACGCTCTAAAAAACGCAGGTTAAATGGGCGTTATGGATGCAAAGATATGGAGAACTCAGCTATTTGTGGCAAAGCTTCAATATGATTATGTTTTTGTATTTCGCGCCAAAGATCATATTGCTGTTGGAGATTTAGCCAAAACTCAGGTGTTGTGCCCAAAGCATCAGCAAAAGTTAGCGCAGAAGAGGCCGTGACTTTTCTATGCTTGTTAATTATTTCGTTCAAGCGAGCATAGGTCCAACCTAAATGGGTGGCAAAAGCTTTCTGTGATATTCCGATAGGTTTTAAAAACTCTTCCAATAGCATTTCACCTGGATGAGTTGGAGGTCTGTATTTAGGTAACATTTTATTTCCTAGTGGTAGTCGAGTATATCAACATTTGAAACATCTCTGCCATCCCATTGGAAAATGATTCGCCATTGTCTGCTTATTCGTAAACTCCAATATCCAGACAGATTGCCTTTCAGTTTTTCAAGATGGTTGCTCGGAGGAATTAAAAGTTCATCAATTTGAGTAACAATATTCAACTGATCCAGTAATCGTAACGCCTTCCCTGACAACTGGTTGGGAAATCTCCTTGATCTGGTAGTTGAGCTTCCATCATAAATGTCTTGTGCGAGCTTGCTTCTGAAATTGATTATCATGGTTTTATTCTATATATCGATATACGATATAGTCAAGTGTAATCAGATCCAAGTTTCTTGAGCTGACGGCAAACGCTTTTTGCAGAAACAAAAATTTGTATTTTTAGCACCATTTCTATAAAACGTCCATTGTCGCAGCCGCAGCTCAGAAATGCGTTGGAAAGCCTCTAAGTCTGAGTTTATAACTTGCTGTGAATCTTGCCATTACCTGTTGACTGGACAGTTCAGTCTGTTCTTGACAATATGTCTTTTATATGCGACAGTACGTTTATGAAATACGAAATCGTTACAACAAATATTTTTGATAAGTGGTTGGCCGGGGTTAAGGATATGCGACTCCGGGCGAGGATAATCAGCCGCTTTGATCACATTCAATTGGGGAACTTTGGAGACCATAAAAGACTTGACGAAAACCTGTTTGAGTTGCGTTTTTTCTTTGGCCCCGGCTTCCGACTTTATTACACTATCATTGGTGAAAAAGTCGTTCTTCTGCTTTGCGGCGGCGACAAGTCCACCCAAAGTAAAGATATAAAAAAAGCAAGAACCATTATAGACAAACTGGAGTAAATAACGATGAAAATAACCACCAAAAAATGGGATGCTAGCGAATATCTGGACAATCCTGAAATGATTCATGAGTATCTTAAAGCCGCCTTTGAAGATGGAGATAGCGAATTGCTTATGATAGCCATTGGTAATGTTGCCAAAGCCAAAGGCATGAGCGAAATCGCAAAGGAAACAAATCTGAGCCGTCAGAATCTTTACAAGGCCTTGTCCGCAAACAGCTCTCCAAAATTTGATACCGTAAAAAAAGTCATTGAAGCGCTTGGTTGTAAGCTGGTTATTGCCTGAAAGTATTTTGACTTGGAAGCTTATAAGTTAATTACTCCTTGGGTAACGGCATTTCCATGTGTGCCACGAACAGATCCGTTAGGATCTGGAGCTGTATATAAGATGAAGGCAGGCCCTTCGGAATCGGCTTTCGGAAGCTGATTTCAAACCACTCAATGCTGCTGTGATAAAGAGTTATGGTAGTGAGCGATTGAGAAAAGGCATTGTTAAAAATGTTAGGTGAGTACTATAGAGGTGAACGCAAGTGAACCATTGATGAGGTATCGAAAAACCGAGAGATGTCGTCAAAACTAAGGATCTTGGACTTCCTCGGGATAAGCATGGTGGATATCCGATTACTGACCATGTGGCGACCGGTATAGAGATGGCACGAATATAGTACAGGCATATATATGGAACGTGGGAACCTGTCGCTCTGATGTCAAGGGGAAAAACTTGAAAGAGGAAGAGTACCCAATACAGAGCACAGGGGCGGATTGTCTCGTAGTAGTGGTGAAGGCTCTGTAATGGGGTTGGAGCGAAGGGGGCAAATCATTCAATTTTACCAGTTTGTCAACGGACAGAGTCCGGAGGAACTTATTTGAGTAAGATAAAGTCATTTGATATTTCCAAGCAAGCTGTCTGGGACAGTTACCTGAAGGTAAAAAGCAACCAGGGTGCAGCCGGAGTGGATCAACAATCGATAGCAATGATCGAGGAAGATCTGAAAACCAATCTGTATAAGATATGGAACCGGATGTCATCAGGAAGCTACTTTCCACCGCCTGTACTGCGAGTGGAGATACCCAAAGGGGACGGGAAAATGCGAGCGTTGGGAATTCCAACGGTTGCGGATCGAATTGCCCAGATGGTGGTTAAGAACCATATCGAGCCGGAACTGGAGATAATATTCCACCCCGACTCCTATGGCTATCGGCCAAAACGTTCAGCCAAGCAGGCGGTTTCGCAGGCTCGGCAGCGTTGCTGGAAACATGATTGGGTAGTGGATATGGACATCAAGGGATTCTTTGACAACATACCGCATGACCTGATGATGAGAGCAGTTAGAAAGCATGCCAAGGATTCATGGGTATTGCTCTATGTGAAGAGATGGTTAAAAGCACCCGTTCAGCTAATGGATGGAGAGATTGAAGAGCGCACCATGGGAACAC
>JAOZRE010000509.1 GCA_029940215.1 bacterium
CGAAGCTCGTAATCACGATTCGGCGTCGCTTTGTGTCTGAGTGCCTGATTCATGCCCCACAACGTTCCCGCATAAAGGCCAAGGCCACTGTCGAGTTTTGAGAGTTGAACGCTTCGGTTGATCGTAATCTTTTCAGTGGGACCGAGCGGCGGGTCGGGCTCGGGGACGAGTACTTCGGCATCGGCGTCCTTGAGCAGTTTTTTCAGATCCGTCACCACCTTTTTCTTGTCTTTCGGGATGACATAGAGAGGCTCAAATTCCTTTCGGACATTGACACCCAGCTGCGACCACGGCTCCTTTTTAACCTTTTCAGGAATTTCTGCTGCAGATTGCGGCAGGTCTCTTACATGCCCCATTGAGGCAACCACGGTGTACCCTTTTGGCAGAAAATCCTTTATCGTTCTGGCTTTGGTAGGAGATTCAACAATCACAAGTGAAGTCATTCACATCCTCTAAACAATTATTAAGACAGGTGATATATAGTATTGTCAAAACCTAAAGCTAAGCCTGACTCGTAAGAAACTGTCAAGCACAAAGATCGACTTGTACCGCTTTATTAAGTACTGGCCTACCTGTAATGCACTGTAAATTTATGCGTATTTTTTCCCAAAGGGTTTAAGCCCGTTTCACCCGATCATATCGAATAGATCAGTATTTCGGATTTCAGAAACACAGATTTAACCATGATTTTACCATATGTTTTTTAAATACCGCAACCTGTTTTGGAGATTACAGCCATTGAATCACGACAGAGAAGCCGTCAGCGGATACCCTACTCCCAATATTCCAAAATGGTAAATGTCACTATACAAATTCCATGAACCTGACTACACTCAAAAAAATCACACCCATAGCAGATAAAAACGAAACCAAGCTGGATATCAGGCATGAAGCTCAATCTTCTCGTGGCCACATCTCAGTTGAACAGCAAGGTCGGTAACATCCTGGGAACCGGCACGTCAGAAGGGCTCGCCTCTCTCGCCAGGATCATGGCCGAATGTGGCATAAACGGTGATATCTATGACCTGCCAAACGGCATTCAGAATCCAGATACCGCTAGCCCCTTCTCCCTAAGTAACGGATTTGCCCTGAAAACGGATGAACTCGCGTTTCACCATATTCCCGAACTGCAAAACGACCCGCAGCTGATGGGTCATATCCAGAAAATTTCTGACACCCATCATCGCTTTTTCAGGGATAAAAGGACCGTTAACTATGCCCTGAAACGCTCCATTATGCCCTGGATACTTGAAGCCTGTTTTCAAAACTACCAGAAGCGACAATACGAACACCGACTGGAACAGTTTGAGGCGTTTCAGGCTATTTCTCATTACTGGCTGGACGATTACGCGCTATACGAGGCTTACAAAGAGGCGGGGAAAAATCTGGTATCCGACCAGTTCAGGCAGAAAGAAAGCCGGCAGGTACTCAACTTTATCAGCGGCGCCAGGGAGCGGATCGACTATTTCAAATACCAGCAGTTTTTGTGTTTCGAACAGAAACAGGCTGCCAGGCTTCAGATTAAGAAGCAGGGGATCGGGCTGTTCGTTAATCTTCCTTTCGGTGTTGAGTTGGAAAGTGCTGATGTCTATTTCCATCCGGAGGTTTTCGATACATCACTCCAGGTCGGATGTTCTCCTGAACCGGAGCACGGGTACCCCGAGCAGGCATGGGGAATCGCAGCTTATCGTGAAAAGTCCGATGGTCTCAGGGTCTACCTGGAGGAGAAGATGAAATGGCTCTCCCTGCTCGGTGACGGCATTTTTCTGGATCACATGGTCGGTTGGTGCGGACAGTACGTCCTGCCCATGATCATTCCCGATGAAAGTGCCTATCCCCACGGCGATTTCCTGACCACCGATCATGAAGAGAGAAAGAGCAATATTCAATGGTTTCTCGAGATCGTCCTTCAAACAGGTCTGGAGATCAGGGGCGAAATTGCGGGGGACCATAAAAGGGTGCTGGCCACAGTTGAAGCCGTTGAAGAAGTGTCAAAGACCGGACATGAGATTGGCGCCATGGCCATACCAAGGTGGGAAACCGTCAACGACCGGTTGAAGCCTCTCAGTGACTACGGTCAAGCCACCCTGACCATGGTTGAAACCCATGACACATCCACCCTTCTCCAATACCTGCTCAACCGCAAAGGGTATACCGAAGATTTCGAGTCTCTTGAGAAAATACTGGCCTTTTGTCAGCGGGTCATCGGGCTGCCGTTTTTTTCAACCGACACGCCTCTGGACCTGGACGTGTGTGACAACTCCTTCTGGCTTGAAGTCTGCAGACGATTTACAAACGGGAGCCCGTCCAGGGAAGTGGTTTTCACCCTCCCGGGTCTGATCTCGCTGTTAAGCGGAGCCTACCGCTCTGCCACCATTGAAAACAATATCAACATCAAACCCGGTACGTCAGGTGCCGTAGGCAATGGCTGGGGAAACTGGAGCTATTTTTCGCCTCCCATTGAAGTTCTGCAGGAAGATTCAGAGATCAGAGATGCGCTGACATTTTTAGGAAATCGATCTTTCGAACCGTTCGACCCCTTTCATCACCTTCAGCATACCAGCCAGGAAAATGTTCAACTGGAGATCCTGTATTCAACGATACAGCATCGCGGGATTATTCATCGAAACAGCCTTGACAAATGGGCGGTCTGGGAACAACCGGCTGCTTACCAGTCCCGGGAATTCGAGCTGGAGCTTGTCATAAAGAATGTCAGCGAAGAGGAGCTGTGGGAGAGGATCGACCTGTCAGACACCATCGACCTGGATATCGACGGGGACTACCTGTTTTTGGACCTGAACGACCAATTGGCCAGCTATACCTATCATACGCAGGATCTGAAAGCCAACCGACTCTTTGTTCGGCTGGCTCCCGAACAGGTCCACCATTTTCTGGTGTCAAAAGCAACGTAGCACATCTGGTTCAAGATACATATTCCCCCTTAGAAGCATAGTACCCGGCTTCCGGGATTGATCTAAAAAAGGGTTTATGCAAATTTTTTCAACCACGTTTACCCCAACATACGGTCAGTCAATATGCTGATATGTTTGGGTAATTAAATTACCCTTTTAGAAGGGGG
>JAOZRE010000510.1 GCA_029940215.1 bacterium
TGAAATAATAACCCGGCAGTGCCCCACACACCGCAGGAATTTGCCGATGAAGCTGCCAAATGCTATCAAGCAGGAGCTGCAATGGTACATATTCATGCAAGGGATGATGATGGGAAGCCAACCTGGGACATCGATCGCATTAGAACTACCCATGATGCCATTAAGGAGAAAACACCGGAATTAATTATTAACCTGAGTTCAGCCGTCGGTTTCGGTGCGACGCCCGAGCAACGGCTTGCACAGATAGTAGCGATCAAACCAGAAATGGCGTCATTGAACACCAACACGATGAATTTCAGTTTTGTTGATCGGAAATCGGGTCAAATTATGATCGATGGTGTTTTTGAGAACACCTTCACTATGCTTCAGGATTTCGGTAAGGCCATGGAGGAAAACAAGGTCAAGCCCGAAGTAGAGGTCTATGACATTGGTGGGTTTGATAATACCGAGTTGATTGCAAAACAGGGCTTTTTCAGTGATCCGGTTAATTATAATTTTGTCTGGGGAGTCGCAGGAGGGATGCGGTTCAGACCAGAGGCCTTCATGACACTAATGCATGCACTGCCCCCCAATTCAAATTTCACGACCTGCGGTGTAGGGACTGATGAGTTTTCTGCTATCATGCAGTCCTGCATGGTTGGCGGACACATGCGGGTTGGATTGGAGGATAACGTCAGGGTGCCGAATGGCGATCTGGCCAAAGGTAGCTACGAGTTGGTGGAGTGGGCTGTCAGAGTTGCCGAAGTCATGAACCGTCAACCAGCCACCCCCGCTGAAGCCAGAGAGATAATGGGGCTTTATAAAGACAATCTCAACAGATCCTAACCCAAAAGGAGTGTTATGAGTGTTTTTGATTTTAAAAAAGGAGTCGTGAAACTGGGAGAACGGGTCTGGGCCTATATTCAACCCGACGGAGCCTGGGGGTTGAGTAATGCTGGTTTGATGGTCGATCAGGGCAAATCTCTATTGATCGATACCCTTTACGATGTAAAATTGACCAAAGAAATGCTGGTGGCCATGCGCAAGGTTGCACCCGAAGCTGAAACGATCAATTATTTGATCAATACCCACGACAACGGTGACCACTGGTTTGGCAATGAAGCGGCCAAGGCCGGTGAAATAATCGCTACCAAGTCCTGCGCTGAAGCTATGGCCGGGTTCACGCCGGAGACGATGGCTGAAATTATGAAAGGCGCATCGGAACTGGGAGATGTGGGAGCGTTTTTCTTAAATTGTTTTGGTAAATTTTCCTATGACAACATCACCGCAGCTTTACCCACTCGGACATTTGAAGGACGATTGGAACTGGAGGTCGGATCAAAAAAGATCGAGCTGATCGAAGTCGGTCCTTGTCATACCGCCGGGGATTTGATTGTACATATCCCCCATGCTGAGACTGTTTTTGTGGCTGATATCATGTTCGTAGGCGGCCACCAGATAATGTGGGCTGGTCCGGTGGCTAATTTCAGCAAAACCATCGACCTCATTCTGGACCTCGGACCCAGATATATCGTACCTGGACACGGTCCGGTCACTGACAGGCAAGGGGCCCTGGAGATTAAAATGTATTGGGAGTACTACGCCCATGAGGCCAAAATAAGATACGACCGGGGTATGGAAAGCTTTGCTGCAGCCAAGGATATTCCATTAGGGCCATACGCTGAGTATGGGGATCCTGAAAAAATTGTGCTGAATATAAACGTTTTGTATAAGGAATTCAGCGGAGACTCCTCCCCTGTCAACCCGACAGAGCAGTTTGCTTATATGTCGAAATGGTAATCAGGATGATATGACACTGCAAATGGCCGGGTATTGAACCCGGGTTGCGTAATAAACTAAAAGAGGAAAATGACATGAAAAGAGTTGTAACGGGTCATGACAAAAATGGAAAATCAGTATTTATTAAGGTGGGTGAACCGGAGCATGTCGTAAAGGGACCCGGCGTACTTTGGAAAGAGCTCTGGGCAACGTTTTCCGACTGTAAAGTACCGGCTGATACTGGCGGTGAACCGTCAAAAAGAGATCAATGGAAATCAATATTTCCAGAACCCGGGGAAACCCGTATTCGTATAGTTGAAATGGACCCGGAAGTTGACGCTTACAATACCGAGGAATTAGAACGCATCGGAAAGCAGCTTCCGGGACTGTATGAACATATGGAACCCGACTCCCCTGGCATGCACACAACAGACTCGGTTGACTATGGGGTCGTCATCTCCGGGAAACTTGCGCTGGAACTTGATGACGGCAAGACTGTCGACTTAGAGCCGGGTGATGTTATCATTCAAAATGGGACGCGCCATGCATGGCGTTATAAAGAAAAATGCACCATGCTTTGGGTGCTGATTGGTGCGGAACGTAAATCGTAAAGTCGTCGCTCTTCAAGGCCCCATCTTGATAAATGTCAGGTGGTAATTGACAGGAAGATCCAGATCTCCGAACAGGAAGATCTTAAAACAAAATTCATCTTCCTCTGATCTGCTTAAGCTTCGCCAGGATCTCTTTTTTTTCATCAACCGAAAACCCGTTCAAATATTTATTTATATTCCCGTCTTTCTCCCCGCTGGCATTCTTAAGGGTTTGGCGTCCTTTGGGCGTAATTTCAAGTATTTTAACACGTTCATCACTGGCATCACCCTTCCTGATAAGAAATCCATTTTTTTCCAATCTTTTAGCAATTCCTGTCATGTTGGCACCTGAAACCAGCATGATCCTGCCAACATTTGTGATGGCATTTTGTCCGCCCGGTGAATCGTCTAATATTCTGAGAACATTATATTGTGGAAACGTTAAACCATAGTTCTTAAATACCAGGCCCTGTTCCTTTTTAAAAAGCTCAGAAGTGCTCACAATAGCCAACATCACTTTCTCATCAAGACTGGAGTTGTTTATATAACCCTTTCTATTTTTTTTCCGACTCTGCTTTTGCATTTTGAAAACTCTGAAAAGATATTAATGTATAAAGTAATAATATATTCATTTGATATTCCCATGTCAATACTACGTCTTTAACCTCAGCAATTATGGGTGAAATGTTCACCGTCGCGAAATTATCGTCAGTTTTTCCA
>JAOZRE010000511.1 GCA_029940215.1 bacterium
GAGCCGAATGTCTCTGACCCCGCCCAAAGGACGGGGTTTTAAAACAGAAATAAATGAGCTTCATGGGTTTTTATAAAGAACAGGAGTTGCAAAACCGCTTAGAGCTTGTCATTCTGGAACTGAACTGAAACGACACCGGGGCCAAGTCTAGTGTAACTTTATATATCGGATTCCAGCAATTCATAATCTTAATCAGAATCGTAATCTTACTCTTTTTTTCTCAGAAGTGCGTTTTTGGGATTAAGATTATGATTACGATTATGAATAACGGGTGGCGGAGCCAAATGTATCCACCCCAGACATGGACGTTAATGAAAACAGGTTTAGAAAAATTATCAGGTAGATGATGACGAAACAACGAATTGATTTTCAGCCGGTCGGCCGGAGCATATCCGTGGACAAAGATATAACGATTCTCGAGGCGTCTAGAACGGCAGGCGTTGGACTGTCTGCTATCTGCGGTGGAGAAACCGGTTGCGGCTCCTGCCGTGTCCGATTATCCAAGGAGGCTGCAGTGAGCCCTGCCAATGCCCTGGAAATTGATACTCTGACCAGGGACGAGCTGAAAAATGGCTACCGGCTTGCCTGCCAGACCACTGTCCGGGGAGACCTCAGGGTCGATATTCCACCGGAATCACTGACCGCTGCCCAACGGACCCAGGTTGAAGGAGACGAACATTCATTTGACTTGGCCCCACCCGTGATAGGTTACACATTTGATCTCGTAAAAGCAGATCGAGAGAATCTGCAATCAGACTGGGAACGGCTGAAGGAAGCGCTGATCGCTTCCGGCATATCGAAACTCGAACAGGGTCAACTGTGTATGATTCAACAATTGCCGACTATTCTGCGCGACAATAGTTGGCGAGTTCAAGTTGGTCTGAGGGGAAACACCATCGTCAACATCTCGGCACCGGAAATCCCGCTTCTGGGCCTGGCCGTCGATATCGGAACGACAAAGGTCGCCGGTTACCTGATGGATATGAAAACAGGAAAAACCCTTGCCAGGCAGGGGGAAATGAACCCTCAGATCGCTTATGGCGAAGATATCATGGCCCGCATTTCCTATCTCATGAAACAATCATCCGGGCGCAATGAGCTTCAAACAGCCATATTAGCGACCCTGAACCGGATGATTTCTGATCTCTGCCAAAGCGCATCTGGTCAAAATGAGGAGGGAACACCACAACAAATATACACTCCGCAACAGGTCGTTGAAATGGTAGTGGTCGGCAATACTGCCATGCACCATGTATTTTTGGGACTGCCGGTCAGCTACCTGGGTGTTGCCCCCTATATTGCTGCCGCATCAGCGTCAATGGACGTTCCAGCACGAGAGCTTGGGCTGGATGTATCGGCAGGGGCAATGGTCCACCTGCTTCCGAATATTGCTGGATTCATTGGGGGTGATCACGTCTCGATGCTGCTGGCAACAGAGATTGACTCCGAATCCGGCAGCAGCATCTTCCTGGATATCGGAACGAATACAGAGGTTACCCTGGCGACAAAGGGCCGAAAAATCTCCTGTTCAACAGCATCCGGTCCAGCTTTTGAAGGTGCCCACATCAGGGACGGCATGCGGGCTGCAGACGGTGCCATCGAACGGGTTCGAATCATCGATGGCCGAGTCGAGTATCAGACCATCAGTGAAGAAAAGCCGGTGGGGATCTGCGGATCTGGTATCCTGGACGCGATCGCACAGTTTAAGGTGGCCGGTATCATGAACTTCCGGGGCGGTTTCGAAGCCGATCACCCGCTGGTCAGAAAGGGTGAGAACGGTCTGGAGGTGGTCATCGCCAGCGGCGACCGCACCAGGCACGGGCACGATATTGTGTTGACCCGCAAGGACGTCAGCGAAATTCAACTGGCCAAGGGCGCTATTCGGGCTGGGATAGAACTGCTGCTGAAGGAAACGGGGATTTCAGCAGATGAGTTGGATCACTTTATTATCGCCGGTGCCTTTGGCAGTTTCATCGACATCAACAGCGCCATGACCATCGGTATGTTCCCGCCACTTCCCCCGGATCGTTTCCGGCAGGTGGGAAATGCCGCCGGCGTCGGAGCGAAACAGGCGTTGCTGTCAACAGAAAAACGGATGGAAGCAACCGGAATAGCAGAATCTGTAGAGTACCTTGAACTCGCCCATCACCCTGACTTCACCAATGAATTTGCCACCGCCATGCGATTTTAGGAATTAAACCCACAAATACACGCAGAAGTGCCGGGAATCTTTTACCAGGGATATAACATATCCGGCTCTTATCCTTCTAGGGCGACCTCTCTGTTAACATCCACGTTGAAATCCGCATCCTCGTCCGAAAATGTTGTCCCGCTGTATACTTCTTTGAAGCTGTCCTGCATCTCTTGCAGGGGCACATCATCATACTCTCCCCGGAACAGGATGTAATCCATATGCCGGTTTCCATCCAGATCAAAGGGATGGTAAATGGAGTCGTTCTGCCCGTCAAATTCCAGCGCTCGCAGCCGAAACTTCTCACACAATTCAATATTAAAGGCAGGAGTGGATTTCACCCACTTGCCGTCCAGATAGATAGTGGTATAACCGTGCCAATGAAAAATATCCGTTTTCATATGTTCCCGCATGCGGGCGGTGGACAGATGATTTCTGACATCTGCGTAACCCAGTCGGGCCGGAATCCCCATTTCACGGCAACAGGCTGCCAGCAGAGCCGCTTTTGGCACGCACCAGGCTTCTCCCGCTTCGATGGTGGTGGAAGCTTTCAGGCCGTTGACGGAAAGATCAAATTTGTAGGGATTATAACGAATTCCGTCCCTGACGGCATAGTAGAGGCTGATGGCCTGCTCTGTCGGGTTGCCCGATTGCCCGGCATGTTGATGTGCATATGCCCGAACGGATTCATTGTCAAAATCGAGAATGGGTGTGGACTGAGTATGCTGTTTCTCTGGATTCATTTTCAAACTCCCTGTGTTTAGATATGATGTTACTTCCATGTATTGTCCTTCCGTTATTAGAACATCCTGTAAATAAAGTGGCAATCAGGATATCATTCTGACACAAAATCTGTTGCCTTTACACTAACAC
>JAOZRE010000129.1:0-958 GCA_029940215.1 bacterium
TGATTATTGAGTCTGCAATCAGTGGCGGAGCAAATATGCTGTTAACAGAAGATTTGTCACATCAACAAACGATAGAAAATCTGACTATAAAAAATCCATTTTTTGATGAAGTGCACTAATTTGTTTAATCATTATTCATCAGAATATCAAAATCCATCAATTCCGAATGGATTCCTTTCACCTTTATCTGTTCTTGTGGCATGGATTCATTCTGATCCTTTGCAAATGACCCGGTGGGAAGTCTGATTAAACCCTTTTGCATCCTCAACAACATATCTGAAAAACCAGAACATGAAAACTAGCAAACAAACAAAGGCACAGGAAAAAATAAATAAAAAAAAGGAAAAAAACTATCAGAAACAGGTTCAGATAATTGAAGGGGCGTTGCAGGTTTTTGGAGAGAAAGGATTTGAAGCGACCACTATTTCGGCGATTTGCAAAAAAGCAAAAATATCCGATGCGACGCTGTATGAATACTTCAATTCGAAAGAGGATGTCCTTTTTTCAATCGCTGAGTACTATACAGGTACTGAAATCCAGAAATTAAAAGAGGTGAATCATTACATCCATGATACCCGGGAACGGATGAGAATGCTGATCCAGGCCCATCTTGAATTCTATGAAAGCAACCCTCTGTACTCTTCCGTAGCTCTCCTGAATCTAAAGGGCAATCGTAACTTCATCAAATCGAAAGCCTACGGAGTGGTGCGCGAGTCCACAAGGGTGTTTGTGGACACCTTCAGTGAGGGGGTTGAAAAAGGGATTTTCCGGGATGATCTCGATAAATACCTGGTTCGAAACATGATCCTGGGCTTTATTGAGCATCTTGTCATACAGTGGCTTCTGATTGGAAGGCCTGATGAAATCTCGACCTACCGCGACACGATATTTGAGATGGTTATCAGAGCAATTGAAAAAAACAATCCTTCACCTCGTTCCCTCAGCTAGCCTCATCAAT
>JAOZRE010000129.1:968-11563 GCA_029940215.1 bacterium
GATTAGGAGAGAAATATGATTACTGTCGGTGTCAAGCAACTAAAAGACAATCTTAGCGGCTTCCTGCAAAAAGTGGAAAATGGGGAAGTAGTGCTGGTATCACGGCACGGTAAGTCTATCGCTGAATTACGTCCAGTATTCGAAAACAAAGAACAGGAAACAATCGCTGAACTGCGCCGTATATCACTAATTACAGGTGGCTCCGGTAAAATCAGGCAGGTAAAGAGCATCAAAAACCAGGATCCTGGTTCACTCATGTCAGACATGATTGCTGACGAAAGAAGATGATAACCTACTTTGACAGCAGCAGTATCATAAAATGGTTTTTTGATGAACCATTCAGCGATTTGGCTCATCAAGCCAGGCAGGAATCTTCTGTTTGCGTTACTTCTTCCATCGCATTCCCGGAGGTTTTATCAGCTATAAATCGCGCTTGGAAAGATAATCGTTACAGTAAATCAGAAATGGAGGGTGTCCGGAAGGAGTTTTTGAGAGTTTGGTCAGATTTTGCATTAGTGCCAGTTAATGAGACAATACTGAATCAGACGGAACGACAAATCTTCATCCACAATCTCAGGAGTTTCGATGCAATTCACCTGGTTTCCGCAAGACTGCTTCGGGCCAAGTCGGATATCCCAACCTTTTTTTCCTGTTTTGATCGAAGACTAAATCAGGCTGCAAAAAAAGAGGAATTCAATGTCCATCAATTTAAATGACTAATCTTGGTTGAAACTCAATCCGGGAAAAGAAAAATCATCCTCTTTTCGAAAAGCTGCCCTGGATTGAGGAACAATCAAACCATCACTTTGACAGCTCATAGGTTTTCCCGGTCTCTATCATGGCCCTGAAGTTCTCTCTTTTCGCTGCCGCGGGAAGACCACAAGCGGTTGACAGAATATGCCCTCCGTCGCCACCCACCTCGTCGATCAGTCTTTTACAGTAAGCGGCCACCTCTTCCGGTGTTCCCAGTGACATCAAGGCGGGATGGATATCACTGGCAATGCACATATGATTTCTTAAAATTTCCTTCGCTGCAAAAATATCGGTGGTTCCATCCAGTTCCACCATGGCACTTTTTCGTGGTAGCTGTTTGAAATAGGGAAGATTCTTATCCCAGCAAGTATCCAGATGAAATGTCATGAATATCCCTTGCGAGTGAAAAGCGTCCACAATCTTCCGGGTATACGGCCACCAGTATTTTTCAAAAATCCTCAAAGGATAAATGGCCCCTCCGGCCCTCTCCTCAATAATCTTCGCAATTCTGATACCCGATACTTCACAGAGCATGGCACCAAACTCGATGAACTCATCTGTCATTTTGATGAGGGCCCTTTCCACCATTTCCGGCCTGTAGTACAGATCTTCGGTAAACTTGACCATGGAGCGAGCCAGAGACAACGTAAAGAAAGGATGATTATTCGGCTGGGCATAGAGTACAAACGCGCCTCTTTTCTGGTATTCAGAAATTCCCCGCAAGGTCCCATTAATAACTTCATCATACTTTTTATTATACTCTTCCTCGTTTTTTATATCAGATACCCTTGAAATCAGGTGTTCTTTGACGAAGTTCATCCAGCCGATTTCCGCGATAATTTCATAGTCCTCATATTTTGTGTACTCACCTTCAATAAACTGGGTTTCCGGTGAATTTTTAGTGGCTTTAATGACCTTGTTTCCCCCCAAAGTGAAAACTTCATCGGTCAGCGCAGGATTAACAGCATCCCATCCGCCAAATTCATCAAAGAGCTTCAATTCTACATCCTGTGAAGCGTCAAATCCCAGGTGGGCAATTTCCCAAATTTTCTCTCCCAGAACATTCGCTGCTGATGCAGTGGTTATATCGGGCCAGATGGGGACCCTGTCCGGCTTTTCCAGATTCATGGCGCATTGTACTCTTTCAATGGAGCTCATCGTTTCATTTCGCATGATTTGCATCCTCCGTTAGCCTTAAGATCAGTTTTGTTTCAATTAAAATCATATTCTTGACAGGTCAATCCCGAATGCTCAAAAACCTCAGAATCCCCGGGAGATTTTTCATAATGGAATTGAGCAATCAGAGAAACTCAGGTTAAATATTTCCTTAAAGACAGCCTCAATCACGTCTGTTCCAATTCCATACAGTATGATGTTGACCGTGAAATCGGCGGTTTCGGTACTCCCGCTCAGCTTTCCTTTGGATTGAACCCCTTCTGTGAGCGATGTGAGACTGAACATGACATGCTCACCGTCAGGCGTATTCAATAGCCCTTTAACATGCCCCAGAATCTCGCTCCCTGGCCCTGCCAACTCTCTGCCCAGTCTCAATAAAAACTGATCAATCCGGCTTTTCAGTTCAGAATCGGAGAGCGGCTTTTTGAACGATAGAGTTGCTTGATATGCGTATACTGACGGGTGATCCGAATTCATAAGGCCATTTATACAAGAAATTCCAGGAGACCATCCAGAGTGTTTTCTTTATCGGCTGACATCTTAAACGTAGGTATTTTTGAGTTTAACTGATTAATATCTTCAGCTATCTGATTCGCTTTCTCAGCATCAACTCGATCGATTTTATTAATGATGACAACATCTGCCGACTCAATCTGGGTGGTCATTAATGGATTCATCATATCCATCAACATCTCGTATCGCCCGGCGTCAACGACAATCGCGACTTGAATATGATCGATTTTTGTTTGCAGCCGATGCAAATTCCCAGTAATATCGATGGGTCGGGCTGCACCCGTCGCTTCAAGAATGATCCAATCCGGTCTGCGAGAGCTGCATATCTTATCTATGGTTTCAATGAGGTTCACAGAAAGCGTACAGCAAACACAGCCGCCGAACAGCTCCTGCACTTCCAGCCCGTGCAGATTTAAATATTGTCCATCAATACCAATCTCGCCGATTTCATTCTCAATCACGATAACTTCCTGAGCATGAGAGACAAAATTTCTTGCTACATGGAGCAGTACTGTTGTTTTTCCTGAACCCAGGAATCCGGCGATAATTAATAGTTTCATTCGTCTTCTGGACCGCAGTGAGCGCTTCTATTTTTTGATAGAACTTAAACAGTAGTTTACCCCCTCCATGGCATCAATCGTCTGGAAGTCGGCGCCGATGTGCTTTTTAAGTACCGTATTTGTTACCCCTCCCCCAACCATCAGTTTGAATGAATCTCTCAGGTTGTGCTCATCAAACAGGTCCACTGCCGTTTTCATACTCACAAATGATGATGTCAGCAGGGCAGAAAACCCCACAAAATCAGGTTTCACTTCTTTCACCTTCTCAACAATCAAAGCAGGGTCAACGTCCACGCCTAAATCACAGACATCAAAACCCTGTCCTTCCAACAAGGTGCCGAAAATGTTCTTCCCAAGATCATGAACATCTCCCCTGGGTGTTGCCAGCAGAACAGAACCGATAGGCTCAGGAGGTCGAACCTTATCCATGTACGGCTGCATAATAGCAATGATATCCTTGAATATGACCGCTGACAGCATCATCTCCGCCAGGAAGAGCTCTCCCTCCTGAAATTTCTCACCCACCACCCCTAGGGCCCGGCGGGAGTCGTCCAGAATGCTGAGCACATCATCACCGCGCTTGAGCCTAATTTCTATTGTCTCTAAAATCTCATCTTTCCTGAGCTCGACAAAGCCAATACTTAAATCCTCCAACATCTTTACACCTCCGATTAGTTATTTGTTTCAAAACTCAGTGTTACTTTTTCAACCTTTGAGATATCCTTGTTATAAAAGAGCGAGCCTGCATAGAACAGGATCCCTGCAACGACACTGAAGATAGGCAAGACTGTCATGGCCGTCTGAATATCATACTTGTCTGATACAAACCCTGTGAAAATCGGACCCAGAGAGCTTCCCAATAAAGTCTGTATAACAACACACAAACTGTAGGATGTGGCCCGCAGGCCCGGATGGATAACATCCTGAGTAACAGCTACGGCGGCCGGCACAAACATGATGGCTGCCATGCCGCCAAAAAGCAACGTCACAAATTGAGTCGTACCGGTCAGAAAATTAAAAGCGAGAAACAGAAGCAAACCCGTCGCAAATGAAGAGAGCGCGGGGAATACAAGCCTGGCATTTTTTCTTTTCTTTAGCCATCTGTCGGCAAGAAACCCGCCCAGGGGAGCTCCGATGACGGCCATGAGCATAATTATGCTGGCTTTCATGCTGGCTTCATCCATGGGCAGATCATCACGACGGTGAAAAAAGGTTGGAAGCCAGCTCAACAGAGAGGTCGTGACAAATACACATCCGGCAAACCCCAGGTAGGTAAACACCAGGGAGGGGATCTTCAGAAATTTTTGAACAATCTCTTTGATCTCAAGTTTTGATTTCCCGCTACTGCTCGTATCATCTTGTTTGACCAGGTCAACCGTTTGATAATCTTTTACAAAAAAGAATAAGATGGCAATCAAGAGGCCCGGCAAGGCGACAATTCCAAAGGCGTGCCGCCAGCCATAATGGGTGGCTATCAGCCCGCCAACGGCAATTCCAATTGCGCTGCCAAGGGGAATGGCGGAATTCCAGATACCCATGATCATGGCTCTTTTTTTCTCGGGGAACAGGGCCGAAATCATGGCCGATCCGCCGGGCGCATAGGCGGCTTCACCGACACCGATAGCAACCCTCGCCGCAAACAGTTGGCCAAAATTCCTGGTAAACACGCATGCTATCGTGGCCAAGCTCCAGAAAACCGCCATCAGGCCAATACTTTTTTTTCTACTCCAGCGATCGATCAGAATCGAGATCGGGAGCGCAAAAACGAACTGCGCCCAGTAAACAGCGGAGACAAACATGCCGCATTGCGTATCGGTCAGTCCCCACTCCTGTTTGATATAGGGGAAGAGGGAGATAATCACCAACCGGTCGATATAATCGAACATGAACAACAGAAAGAGTAGCAGGAAAACATAGTTGGCGTATCCCTTTGATCGAAGATAACCATCACCGTTTATTGTCTCTGTCATAATCATCACTCCTCTAGATTTATTCAGTACACAGTTCTGAGCTTATCGAGTTGTCGCCCGCGCCTTACCCTCAAGATCTGGTTTCCTTTTTAAGTCGTGCCAATTCAGTTTTCAGCTCAGCGGCCAGTTTTTTCCCGGCCTCGGTATTGATAATGTTTTGCTTCTCCCTGGGATCGTTTCTCAGATCGAACAGCTCTTTTGGTCTTTTATCTTTTTGATATTGAATATATTTATAGTTTTGTGTTCTGACGGACTCAATCCCCGGAGTTGGCATTGGATAATCCGGAAAATACTCATAAAGCCAGGAATCTCTCCCCTTCGTATTGCCGTCTTGTAACATCGGAGCCAGGCTTTCTCCCTGCATATAGTCAGGTTTTGAGACACCGGCAAGGTCAAGCAGAGTCGGTGCAATATCCACATTCAACACCATATTGCTCTCTTTTCTGCCCGGATTTTTGATACCTTTGGGGTAACGCACCATAAAAGGAATACGGATCGATTCTTCGTATGCCAACCGTTTATCATATAGCCCGTGCTCTCCGAAAAAGTGACCGTTATCACTGATGTAAACGAAAACCGTATCGTCCAGGATATTTTTCTCTTCCAATTTATCCAACACACGTCCCATTTGCTGATCCATGGCAACAACCGCCTCGCAATAATTACGGTAGGAGATATTCATAGGTACTAACCCCCCGAAAAAGGCATGATGATTGGTATATGGAATCCAGTAATCTGCCTCCTTTGGCAGTTTCAAGTCAACATCACTATAGAGGTCATTTAATTCTTTAGGTGGCAGAAAGCCAAAATGTACGGCTTTGTGTGACAAGTAAAGGCAAAATGGATTGTCATGCTCGCGATCAATGTAGTCCAGGGCGAAGTCGGTTAAATCTTCGGTTATATATTTCCCTTTTCGCTCCTGCTTTACACCGTCAACAACCAGTGGACAGTCAAAATACACGCCCTGCCCTCCTTCGTGAGTAATAGTAACAAAATGGTCCACTCCACGAAGATTCGGTAACGCCTTACCCGGCATATGCCATTTTCCGATAAAAGCGGTATCGTACCCCTGTTCTTTTAGCAATTCCATAAAGGTGACACTGCTCTCATCCCATGGCGTAAGATTGTTCTTTACGCCATGGGAATTCGCATACTGCCCGGTTAAAAAACTGGCCCGGGAGGGGCTACAGAGTGAGGTCGTCACAAAGGCATTTTCAAAATGAACCCCCTCCCTGGCAATGCGGTCCATATTTGGTGTTTTAATAAATGGATGCCCCATGCAGCTCATGGCATCCCAGCGATGATCATCCGACAAAATAAACACAATATTTGGCTTAGAGGTAGTCTGAGGGTTGTTAGAAGCCGCATTCCCCATCATTGGTAGCATCATACCGGCTAAAGCAGCACCTCCCACTTTTTTTAACATTTCCCTGCGGTTAATCTGATTCTTTTTCTTGTCAGTTTTTGTATTTTGCATGATCATATTCTCCTTTCGGTAGGTATGAAATCTTCTCTATGTTTTTTCAAGAAAATAATCGGGTAACAACTACCTTCCTTAATCATTTTTTTTTGATTACCTGATTTCAGGGTACGGTAAACGATCTTACTTAACTGAAAATAGCAGTATAAACCACTGAGAAAATATTATGAAAATAGAAATGTCCACCACTGTACAGCATCAGAGCCGTCATGGAGAAACCTATACCCAGAACAGCTACATTATTCAAAGCGAGAATTCGCACACCCGAATCTGTGATCTTGCGTTGATGAATCAAGCGGCATCCGATTTCCGAAACTCCCATACAAAGCAAACCAATGAACACCGGTCCTATAATCAAGGAGTGAAATATTAGAAACAGAAACTCCCCAAATGAGTACACGCCGATAAAATCCCATAGATTAATGGCAATCTTAACTACCGGAGCCGCCATACAAACGCCAATTCTCTCTGCAAAACTGGCCCCATTAAAGTACGCTATCGTGTTCGCAAACAAAGGACCAATCCAGTGACTTAAAAACAAAAAAACAATTGAAACAGTCGCCACCAATTGATGCAGCGTCCAATTATCTATCGAGCGAGAAGCGTTATAAATAATCTTGGAAAAAATCATGACAAGAATAACAATAGCAGCGGGTAAAAAAATACGGTGAAAAACACTTTTCTTTTCCATAAATGCTCCTCCATAACACTCAAATTAAAACACTAATTCGAACAATAACAGCTTTTTCTCAGGCATTGCTCCTCAAACTTTATTCGGAAAAAACCCGTTTTAAGAAACAGCAATATTCAGTCTTTCCAGGGTGCCTGGCTTCGGATGGCCTTTGTCATCCCAGCCTCTGAGTTTATAGTATTTCTTCATCATTTTCTTGAGTTCGATCGGGGGTGCCCCTTTAATCAACTCTTCACCTAAAAGCCTTTCTGGCAAGGTGTCGTCCGTACTATCAATTCCCTCCCGGCAGTTCATGTATCTCTCCAGGTTAAAGATCCTCTCCCCGATTTTATAGTACTCCTTGTGGTTGATTTTATATCCCATGATGCCGGAAACCAGAGAGCAGAAATCAGAAAGCTCTATGGTCGCAGCTGAAACTGCCGGCAGATAGCGCATGACGAATTTCAAAATAAAATCTGGCGTATTTTTATAGGTGGGGTTCTCCTCCAGAAACGGGTATTGGGCCTGGATACAAAATATAGCTGAGTTCGCCACATCAGTGACATCCTGCATCATTTTCACCATATGCGCTTTTCCTCTTGTACCATAAGGTTGGAGGTAAGATCCCACCTCCACTGAATGCGTCGCTCCAGACAGGTGAGTCGCCCCACAGTTTGCTGTTGCATAGCCCAATCCCTGCCCGGTACAGCCCCTGGGATCGTAAGCAGCCAGTTCAAGGCCCTTCACATGAATAGCGAACTCTTTACCGCCATACTTCTCTGAAAGTCGTTTGACACCCTCTGCCAGATCATCACCCAACCCTTTTCTATATGCGATATCTTCCAGGATTGAATTTATGTTCCCTGTTTTTCCGAATTCAAGCTCGCTTTTCAGCATCCCTTTCTCATTGAGCTCCATGGCAAACCCAATGGTATTCCCAGCGCTGATAGAATCCATTCCCAATCTGTTCAGGGTTTCATTCCATTCTGCAATCTTCGGGAGCTCATCTATTTCCAGGTTAGACCCCATCAGTGCAATGGTCTCGTATTCCGGGGAGACTCTTTTTTTATTGTTAAAATCACCGATCCTGCCACATTTAATGGAACAGCCGAAGCAACCGTGATTTTTTACATAGTGTTCATCCCGAATTTTTTCCGCTGAGATGTTCTTAATTTTATCGAAGTAGGGCTTAGTGTAGTTTTTCACCGGCATAATATTGGAAGTACCGTAAATCATGACATTCTGGGCCGTGCCAAGCTCCACCATGTTAACACCGGTATTTTGATGTGCCTTTACTTTCTTTTGCGCGATTTTCAATGCTTTTTTAAATCCATCCGTATTCACCGCAACAACTCTGGCCTTGGCATTTGCAACGAGCCCTTTCAGGTTTTTGGATCCCATGACAGCGCCCAGTCCGCAGCGACCTGCAATTCGGTTACCGGATACAACAGCGGCATATCGAACCAGATTTTCACCAGCGGGTCCGATAACCGCCCACTGTCCTTTTTCCTGTTCCTTTTCCTGAAGATCGTACGTATCCAACCCCCACAGCGATGATGCATCTTCGATAGTAACGCCTTCACTGGTCACACTGATATAAACAGGTGACTCCGCTTTGCCGTGAATGATAATACCATCATAACCGGCCCTCTTCAGGTTCACCCCAAAATGGCCGCCGATATACGAAGTAGCGAAAATACCCGTCAAGGGAGATTTTGCGGCCAGAACAAATCGTCCGCCTGTCGGTGCGGCTGTCCCGGTTGTGGGGCCACTCATCAAGACCAGAATATTATCCGCTGACAGGGGGTCAATCCCCGGCTTTATCCGGTCATAAATCAATTTCAGCGCCAGCCCTTTTCCGCCAAGGTAGTTCCGCCGATCGTCTTCAGCAACGGTAAGCGTATCAATCGCTCCAGAGGTAAGATTAACCTCGACAACTTTATTATTAACGGCTTTGATCGTTTTCATTTGAATTCCTCCTTAGATTCATCCTCCGGATGCTGCGGTTAAACAGATAAGTTTGTCACCGTTTTTCAACCGGGTATTGGCTGAAGCACGCTCTTTGTTGACAAAAAATATCATGGTTTTGAAAAAAGGCAGTTCAAGCGCTTTTAAAATATCTTTCGGGGTCGATTTTTCGGCCATATCAAGCTCGATCCCTGTCTCAAAATCATAGTTCTCATTCTGGAGTTTCACATACAGCCCTCCAAACAGTTCAACAGTGACCTTAATCTGCTTTTTTTTCATTTCTCTTTTCAGCAGTTAGATTAGATACGCCCCTCTTTTCGCATCCACTGGTAACAATCGCTAAGCATTTCCTGCAGCGTAACCGTTTTAAAGTCCAGTTCTTTAATCGCTTTTTCCGAGCTGCAAAGCAGTTCCGAACTGATTAAGATGGCCTTTTCCGGAGTAATGTCCGGTTCCTTTCCGGTCAGGTACGAGGTCCAATGGGAGACCCGCCCCAACGCTTTAAGAAGAAATCCCGGAGTTGGTTTTTTGGGCGTCTTGCGGTTCAGTAGTTTGCCAATCTCCTGCACAAACTCAAACCAGCTCGCATCGGCTCCGCCCAGCAGATAGTTGTGGCCGGTCCGGCCTTTTTCATAGGCCATAATTTGCGCCCGTGCCACCTCCTGCACGTGGCAAAAAGTTGCTTTCCCCGGCGGCGCCCCAGCCAGTTTACCGTTTTCAATCATGCCGAACATTCTCGACCAGCCGGAAAAATCGTAAGGGCCGATTATATTGGCCGGATTCAGGATAACCCCGTCCAGCCCTTTTTTAATCCCCTGACGCACCTCCAATTCGGCCAGTCGTTTGGTCCGAAAATAATTCAACCAGAAATTCTCGGCAGTAGAGACGGACTCTTCTGTTACCTGTTCCCGTTGGAATCCATATGCCGCAATACTGGATGTATAGATAAATCGATCCGCTTTTTTCTTGATAGCAGCGTCTACCATATTGCGAGTGCCGTCGACATTAATCCGGGTCTGCCGCTCATCCCCCCGGCTCCAGTGACTAATATCCCCAGCCAGGTGAAATACCCCATCCACTCCTTCCGGCATGGCCTGTTCACATGCAGCATGGTCAGTTATATCACCCTGAATATAATCGACTTTTTCTCTTCCAACAAATGAATCAGGTAGAGGTGACAAGTCAAAATTCAGAATCTTCCAGTTGGCTTCGATTAATTGCTCCAGCAGATTTAATCCTAAGAATCCGGAGCCTCCGGTGACAAATGCTGTTTTCATGATTTAACTCTGATTGGTTATAACTATTCACCACTTTTTGAATTTGTCATGCTAGAGCCACACTTCTGGTGGTGCTTGAGGGAAGTTAAGCGACAGCATTGAGTGAAAGTAGCGCCAGTAGTGTGGCGGAGTTATGTAAAAACAACTGAATAGTTACTATTGGTTTACTGCTGTTTTTTATTTCTGTTTTAAAACCCCGTCCTTTGGGCGGGGTCAGAGACATTCGGC
>JAOZRE010000512.1 GCA_029940215.1 bacterium
TGGCCCTGGTTCTTGTTGTCCGCTCCCGCAAACAGTTGATGCGCTTGGCAGGCGGATCCCTGCTGGCAGGTGGAGTCATTGGCGGCATCCTGGTCTGGACGATTTCCAATCCGGTTCCTGCCCTTGAGGACCTTTTCATACCACCGCCAGCCGGTATACCACCCCAGGCTGCCCCGGCCGTCAAGGCAATCCTGGCTGAACTGCTGACCGGAGCGTCTGGGATGATGTCCTGGCAGCTGGGAATCGTTTTCCTGGCCGGTGTAGGACTGTTGCTCAAGTCGTATATGGATCGACTGAAAACGGAGCCAGCAGTATAGAAAAAATTATGGGATTCATGGAAATCACAGCGACCGCAAAATGGAGCAGGAAACGGGTTGAGCGCCATCTGGCCCTGGTGGCGATGTTGGCCATGTCCATTGCGGCATTTTGGGGTATGGCCAGAAGTAAAGCTGACCTGGAGCCAATTATCACCCGGGCGCTGCCCGAGGCAACCAGCTTCAAGCCGCTGGGTGACCAGGGATTTGCAGGATTCAACGCAGAATCCGGTTTCCGGCCGGTCGGCTATGTGAAAATCAGTGAAGCAGAAGGATATGGCGGTCCCCTGAAGCTGGCCGTGGCAGTTGATCCCAGGGGTGTCACCAGCTCTGTTGTGATTGTCGAGCAAAGGGAAACTGCGGACTATTTCAGGCGGGTCAGCGACAGCGAGTTGATCAGCTCCCTGATCGGCAAGAGCTACCTGGATAAAGTCAGGCTGGGAGATGATGTGGACGGGGTCAGCGGTGCTACCTATACCTCCCGCGCCATTGTCTCAGCTTCCCGCTCAGGTTTGAGATCCATTGCCGCAAGGCAGCTGGATCGGGATGTCCCTCGGGAAAAACCACCACAAGTGATGTTCGGTATCCCGGAGCTGGTTCTGATCCTGCTGATCTCTGTCTGGGCTGTCGGCGATCGGAAGGGATTTCCGCTGAGAAAACAGGCGTGCTGGTTCACCCTGCTGACCAGTATGATTGTGCTGGGTTTCCTCTATACCAGCTTGCTGACCCTGCCCTTTATGACCAAAATGCTGATGGGATTCTGGCCAAACTGGCAGAACAGCCTGTACTGGTATACCCTGTTCGGATTTTTTCTGGTGACGATTCTGTACAAGGGAAAGAATCCTTACTGCCAATGGATCTGCCCCTTCGGAGGCGTCCAGG
Organism: bacterium; assembly: GCA_029940215.1. Taxonomy (GTDB): domain Bacteria; phylum SAR324; class SAR324; order XYD2-FULL-50-16; family XYD2-FULL-50-16; genus JAHJRI01. Next base: position 1,197 of record JAOZRE010000512.1, read on the forward strand.
AAACCCTGGGGGTGATTGGTGGGGCAAAAAGTCGCAACCCAATACACCTCGTTGAATTCTTTCGCTGGCTGCCACGGGGGCTGGCCCTCACAGCCATCCTGGCAGCCCTGTTCTTCAGAAATCCCGGTATCTCCAGTTATGAGGTCTTTGGCACCCTGTTTGATCTCGAAGGCAGCCCCTTTCAGTTCGGGCTGCTGGCAGCGGCGTTGGTGACATCCCTTCTGGTCAGACGCCCCTGGTGCCGTTTTCTCTGCCCCATCGGAGCGATTGCTGACTATCTGCGAACCATGCGGGGCTGGGTGAGAGAAAAAGTGATTAGGGAGAAAAATTTGAGGAAGTGAGGGAATGGTGCCAGATCCTTAAAATATATACCGAATTTTCCGAAATCAGATATCGAACGATATAATCATCAACAAACAGGTCACGAATGAGTTGGGATTTCGCTACCTTGACAACAGTACCCAATTGGGGGAAAGCTTTCAGCTTATTGATAGCAGACAGCAGAGAGATGATTGAAATGTGTTGAGCTGAATTTTAGACACATATTTGCATTCCTTGTAAGGTCTGAACAACCCGCCATTCAACTTTCAACACATTACAATCATTAGACTTTTTTCCTTAATTCAGCAGGGATGTTTATTAGATGTTTTTTCGGTGTGACCTTTACCAATTGTATTTATAACAAACTATCTGTTTTGATTGAGATAATCGGTCCAGATCCAATGAAGAAACTTCACTTGGTATAAATCTGGATCGATCAGAACGAATTGGAAACGTAGGAGGGAATATTGTGAGGATATCAGGCAGGAAAAATTACGACGTCTTCTTTTGTTTCTTAACGTTGGACAACGACGAGACAGCCTCCCGCAACTTCGGTAGATCCTTCTTTTTATATCCCAACCACGATGGGTTGACCCAATCGAATCAAGGAAAAGCTTGGCAACTAACTGTTAGCAACGATCTTAATTTCCAGGTGGCAATCGAGCGCATCTGCATATTTCTTAATTGTCGCAATAGAGGGTGAGTGCTTTCCGCTGCTCAAAGACGACTCAAGCCGGGTTACGGCAGAGGCCTTGGTTCCCATCCGCTCGGCAACTTCGGCCTGGCTGAGTCCCGCTTTTTGCCTGGCTTGCAACAGTCCGTGCAACAATTTGAATTCAGGTTCCAGCGACTCGTATTCGGCACGAACATCCTTTCTTTTTAGCGCTATTTCTTTTAATTCAGAATGTTTCATTTTATAGAATCTCCTTCATTCTTGACTTGGCAGTTTTAATTTCTTTTTTGGGTGTCTTTTGTGATTTTTTAATGAATGAATGTAGCATGATAATTTTTTTACCTATTTTTGTACAAAAGAAAACCCGCGCTATTCCCTCTTTGCCTTTGACACGGAGTTCAAACAACCCTTTTTCCAAAGGCTTTGTATGAGGCAAACCCGAGGTTAGCACCATATTCAATCATTAAATCAGTCAACCTTAAGTAGCGAGCTAACAGGCCATCAGGCAAGTTTAAGATTTCTTCTTCCAGCTTTTTGTTGTAATAACTGATTTGCCATTTCATAATTAGACAGTAACAAATATGTTATGTTGGTGCAAGAAGTATTTTCCAGGAAGGTTGGCTTAATCTGATTACAATGAGGAGTCAGCTCAAACACCTTTTCCTCGCTAAAGACAAATATCGTCAATAAAAAATGAGCGCACGAATGTCGATAAAATGTCAATTGGGTGGCAACCTGTCTCCCGCAAACCCAATAAAACCGTTGAAAGGTATCGATTGAAATTCAGGCATGTTGAAGAAGAAAAAGGAGGTATCTTACTGAAATATCATGGTAGCCCCACCAGGACTCGAACCTGGATCTTAGGTTCC
>JAOZRE010000513.1 GCA_029940215.1 bacterium
GGTCCTCTATCTGGATCTGTCCGTACCCTTCAAAGTTCAACTCGGTCATATCAACACCGGGATTGGGCTGATGACCTGTCATGGCCGTGGTTCGGTTGTCCAGAATCACCAGGGTGAAATTGTGATTATTGAATACACCGTTTATGAGACCGGAAATACCTGAATGAAAAAACGTGGAGTCCCCTATGAATGAAATAACCTTCTGGTCAGTGGCGGCGGAAAACCCACAGGATGTGCCAGACGATGCTCCCATGCAGATAACAAAATCAGCCATGGAAAGAGGTGGCATATAACCCAGTGTATAGCAGCCGATATCAGATGGGTAGATTGTATTCATTCCCTCTGCGGCTTTTTTGACCGCGTAGAAGGTTGCTCGATGTGAGCAACCTGGGCACAGGGAGGGGGGTCTGATGGGAATGGCAGGAACATCGGAAAGATCCGTTTTTTCGGTCAGTTCACAGGGCAGGTCAAAATAATGGGCAATCACTGATTTAACCAGTGTCGGGTCATACTCATAGAGCCTGGAGAAAAGATCGTTACTTTTTCCGTTAATGGGTAGCAGCAGTCCCTCCTCTTGTGCAAAAGCCTTAACTGCTTCCTCCATAACCGGCTCACCCTCTTCCACAATCAACACCTTCTGGCAGGTTTTCAGGAAGGATTTGATCATCTGTTCCGGCATGGGGTTTGAAAATCCGATTCGCAGGGTTTTAAATTTTTCTCTTGCGCCGAGATCATCCATTGCATCTGACACGTATCCGTAGCTGACGCCGTTACAGATGATTCCCAACTCCCCTTCTCCAGACACGTAATTTAAAGGGGATTCATTCGATAAGCCCTCTGCTTTTTTGATATTGTCGAGCAGTTTGACATGAAGCTTTCTGGAAACATTTGGGACCGCGACCATGTTGTTCGGGTCCTTGACAAAATAGCCCTTTGTTTTTCTTTCCTGCATTTTGCCAAACTCAACAACGGCTGTGGAATGGTTGATCCGAGTGGTAGTCCTGAAAATGACCGGTTCCTGAAGTTTCTCAGACAGTTCGAATGCCGTTTTAACCATATCCTTGGCTTCTTCGACGGATGAGGGCTCTAAAACCGGCAGCCCGGATAGTTTCCCGTAATAACGGTTATCCTGTTCGTTCTGACTGGAAAACATCAGTGGATCATCCGCTGTCAAAATGACCAGACCTGCTTTTACGCCAAGATATGCAAGGGTCATCAGAACATCTGAAGCTACGTTCAGGCCGACATGTTTCATAACACACATGCTTCGCAAGCCGCTGTTAGCCGCCGCCGCTGCAACCTCAAGAGCGACTTTTTCGTTCACGCTGTATTCGAAGTAGAGATCGCTCTCCTTGGAAACTTGAAAGAAGTTCAGGGAGATTTCAGACGATGGCGTGCCTGGGTACGTTGAAGTGATAGCCACACCTGCTTCGATAGCTCCACGGGCGATTGCGTCATTTCCCAGAAGGAGTGACTTCTGGCCGGGACTGTCCTGCAATAACTTATGCATCTTATTCCTTGTTTTTCTAATATAAGATTCAGTTTTGTTTTTGAATTCAGCTTAAACAGGTAGACGTAACGATAAGAGTTAGCCTGTCTGGTGAATCAAACCGTATTTTAGGCAGATACATTATCATACGTGGAATTTTTTTATTTGCAGTTGATCAAGCTCAGAAATCATGTGGAAAATCAGCTTCTGTTAAGGATCCTTAAATTTGCTATGAAAGGCCGTCAGACGGTGTTGGAGAGTGCTACAGTCATTGATTGACTGTTTTAAGTCATTGAACAAAAGTTCATTCGATAGTAACCTGAGCAATTGTCAACCGCCCTATCCCCTGTTGATTTTATGAACCGGGGAGCAATTCAATTCAGTAGTGCCAGAAGGAATATGTGAAGCAATGAAATTAAAAATAGTAAAGGGAACGCGGGATCTATACGGCGATGATGTCGCCCGCTTTCAGTATATAGAGGAAAAAGCGCGCGAGGTCTTTTCTATTTATGGTTATGAAGAGATTCGAAACCCCATATTTGAGAAAACCGAACTGTTTGCGCATGGCGTGGGGGAAGGGACCGATATTGTCGGTAAAGAGATGTACCAATTGGAGGACCGGCGGGGCAGAAGTCTTGCACTTCGGCCGGAAGGAACGGCCCAGGTTGTGCGGAGTGTCATCACCAATAACCTGATGCAACAGAGCAGTCATCGACGATTTTATTATCTCGGTCCAATGTTTCGTTATGAGCAGCCTCAGAAGGGGCGGTTCAGACAATTTTATCAGATCGGAGCCGAGTTTTTTGGTGTTCCAACGCCGGATGCCGACCTTGAACTGATCCTGGTACTTCGTCAGTTTTTCAAGGCCATTCGACTTCACGATATTTCATTTCATATAAACACCATTGGCTGCCAGAAACCGGAGTGTCGACCCGCCTATAAGGAGAAGTTGATAGAATTTCTGAAAGAGCATGAGAGCGATTTATGTGAAAATTGTACACGGCGGATGCATGATAACCCGCTGCGGGTACTGGACTGCAAGAATGAATCATGCGTTGCTGTTACGACTGATGCACCCAAAATTCATGAGGCGGTCTGCAGCGAATGTGAGGAACATTTCACAGAGTTGCAGCAGCTGCTGGCGATTCATTCAGTCAGCTATGAGCTGAATCCGCGGCTTGTCAGGGGATTGGATTACTACTCAAGAACCGTTTTTGAGGTGTTTTCGGACAACTTGGGAGCACAGAATGCCGCAGGGGGCGGTGGACGGTATGATGGTCTGTTTGAAATCTATGGGGCAAAAATGGTGCCATCCATTGGTTTCGCACTAGGTCTGGACAGGTTGGCCCTGTTGATAGAACCTGAAAAGGAAGAAAAGAAACCGGTATTTGTGGTGGGCACCGACCGTCAAGCGGTCAGCAGGCTCGTTGCCGACTGCAGGGAGGCAGGTATTTTCTGTCTGTATGATCCCTTTCAGTCATCCATGAAAAGTCAGCTCCGGCAGACAAATAAAGCAGGGGCATCTCATGCGCTGATCCTGGGTGAGGATGAGTTAAAGGAAGGC
>JAOZRE010000130.1:0-1685 GCA_029940215.1 bacterium
GCTGGATGAAGTAGACGCCCCGCTGGATGAGGCCAATAACGAACGATTCAATCACCACGTCAAGCTGCTGACGGAGAACTCACAGTTTATTGTTATTACCCACAACAAAAAAACCATGGAGATCGGGGATGCACTGTTCGGTGTTACCATGGAAGAACCGGGCATTTCCAAGATCGTTTCGGTGGATTTTAATCGCTTCGAAACGGAACTCAAGCCTGCAATGGCTGAGAGTTTCTAGTAAGCGCTTTTTTAAAATCCCGGTTTCAAGTAGCTGATCGTTATTGATGGGCAATGGTTTATTGATGCAAGAAAAAACAGGAAAACAGGAATGCAAAAGATAGCCGTTATTGGAATGTCATGTCTTTTTCCGGGGGCTTCAACGCCTGGACAGTTCATGAAGAACCTGTATGACAATACGGACTCAACCTCCCCCCCAACCGATCATGAGATGGGGGTAGATCCGTCATTGTACTATAGCCCGAAGAAAGGAGAGATTGACAAGTATTACAGTGCTCGGGGCGGCTATATCAGGGATTTTTCATTTGACCCGTCGCTGTACGATGTTCCCGCGATAGAACTGGAAGGGCTGGACGATATGTACCTATGGTCGCTCTATGTCGCCCGGGAAGCTCTCAAAGATGCCGGATATCTTCAGAATACAGACGTTCGCAGAGGCTGTGGCGTGATCCTGGGAAACCTGTCGTTTCCAACCAAGTCTTCTAACCGGTTGTATTTACCCATCTATCACGATGTCATTGAAAAAGCCGCTCGCATGGTAACCGACCTGGAGGGGTTGAATCTGATCGACGGATCAGGAGATGATAAAGCTGACTTTGCCAACAGTCGCATCTCAGGGTACCCCTCAGCACTCATTTCAAGAGCGCTCTCGCTGTCCAGAGGCCATTTCTCAATTGATGCGGCCTGCGCATCTTCTCTCTATTCAGTCAAAATTGCCTGTGACTTCTTGCAGAATGGAAAAGCGGACTTGATGCTGGCGGGTGCAGTCAGTGCCGGGGATCCCTTTTTTGTCAATATGGGATTTTCAACCTTTACCGCATACTCCGAGCATGATGACAGCAGGCCCCTGGATCAGCAATCAGGGGGTCTGGTCTCGGGAGAGGGATCGGGAATGCTGGTGCTGAAACGACTGGATGATGCCTTGAGAGACGGCGACCGGGTCTATGCTGTCATCAGCGGTATCGGGCTTTCAAACGATGGACGGGGGAAGTCTGTGCTCAGTCCGAATGCCCAGGGACAAGTTCTGGCCTATGAAAGGGCTTATGCAGACAACTCCGTGAAGCCGGACAGTGTATCGTATGTCGAGTGTCACGCTACGGGAACCCCCGTTGGTGATATTGAAGAGATTAGCTCACTGGACCAGTTTTTTGGCAGATACCAGGCTAAACCGCTCATCGGTTCTGTAAAGGCCAATTTTGGGCATCTGCTGACGGCAGCTGGAATGGCGAGTATGATCAAGGTCATTCTCAGTATGAAAGAGGGGCGGATCCCTGCCACCATCCATCTGACAGATCCCGTCTCCTCGGATAACGGGGTGATTTCCAAGGAACAGATTGTCAGCGAAAATAGAACCTGGCCGGGAAAATCAACCAGCAGAAACGGAGCAGTCAACGCTTTCGGGTTTGGAGGAAGCAACGCCCACATCGTGTTTGAACGACTCGCCGACA
>JAOZRE010000130.1:1695-2787 GCA_029940215.1 bacterium
CAAGGGGAAAAAATCCCGAAAGAAAAGGGATAACTCATCCAATATGGCGATTGTTGGAATGGAGGCCCATTTCGGGTCTAGCGGGAACCTGAATGCGTTTGATTATGCTTTGTACAACCAGAAGCCCCAGTTCAGGGCGCTGCCGGCCAAGCGTTGGAAAGGGATTGAAAACCAGGCGGAGCTGTTGGGCCGTTTCGGGTTCAAGGACGGGGAGGTTCCCCAGGGTGCGTTTATTGATGCGTTTGATTTTGATGTGCTGCGTTACCGGATACCGCCGAGTGAAGTTGAGGCCATGATTCCGCAACAACTGCTCATGATGAGTGTGGCGGACCGAGCTATCCGCGATGCCCGTGTAAAGGAGGGGGCCAATGTGGCGGTCCTTATTGCAATGGAATCCGATCCGACGCTGCACCAGTTTCGGGGACGGATCGATTTGGATTGGAAAACAGAAAGGGCTGTTTCAGAATCAGCAACGGGCTCCGATAACAACCAGTTGTCAGATCTGCAGGAAACCCTCAAAAATGCTGTTCGTCAGCCGGTTCAGGTGAATGAATTTACCAGCTTTATCGGTAATATCATGGCTTGTCGCATTTCATCACTGTGGGATTTTTCAGGACCTGCCTTTACCATCTCTTCAGAGGAAAATTCTGTTTTCAAGGCACTAGAGGTGGCGCAGATGCTTCTCAGCAGCGGTGAAGTAGAGGCTGTTGTTGTGGGGGGTGTTGATCTGGCCGGCAATGTGGAGGATGTCCTGATTCGGAACCGGTTAATGTCAACTGCTAATACGGGAAAAGCCTCTTTTGGGTTTGAAAATGAGACCGATGGCTGGATGATTGGAGAAGGGGCCGGTGCCGTCGTCCTGAAATTACCGGAAACAGCCAGGAAAGAAAAAGACCGTTGTTACGCGGTGATAGACAGTATCGCCATGGGCAAAGCAGGTAGTGCAGAGTCTATGGCTGAGGTCTGTCGAGAGGGGATACAGAAGGCAGGCTTGAAGCCGTCGGATATCGGGTACCTGGAAGTGACCGGGACTGAGACCGGCGTTGATGATAAAATAGGTGCATTGATAGCGGCCTATGGATCCACTGCCAA
>JAOZRE010000130.1:2797-11537 GCA_029940215.1 bacterium
TGCGCACTGGGAAGCGTGACTGCCAGCTTTGGCCACTGTTTTGCGGCCCTGGGGATGGCAAGCTTGATAAAAACGGCGTTATCCCTTTATCGGCGGTATATTCCGGCGGTAGCCGGTTGGGACGGACCAAAACGGAATGCTGGATGGGCAGAGAGCCCCTTCTACGTGGAAACAGCGTCACGAAGTTGGCTCCCCGAAGCGGGTGTTTCCAAAAGAGCAGCAGCTGTGTTTGGAACCGGACTGGACGGGACAGCGGGTCATCTGGTGCTTTCAGAAGATACCACCCCCAGGAAGCGCGCCAGCACTGTTCTGACGGAATCACCGCTCCGACTTTATCCGCTGACGGCTAATGACCGGGAAACCATCAAACAGAAATTACTGGTGCTGCGGGACACTGCAGCTGGTGCGGACAACCTGGTCGAACTTGCAAACCAGCAGATCGAGGAGATGCTCCGTTCATGGGAAGACACTTATGTGTTGACCGTTGTGGGAGACTCCCGGGAGAAGCTGCTGACCGAAATAGATGCGGCCCTGGACGGGGTTGATGCGGCATTTGAACAAAGCAGGGAATGGGTTTCACCCGCCGGCAGTTATTTTACAGCCGAACCCCTTGGCGATAAAGGAAAGATTGCATTTGTATATCCGGGGGCTTACAACTCCTATCTCGGAATGGGACGGGACCTGTTCCAGGTTTTTCCTGAATTGTATGACCTGATGGCCACCTATTCCAGCCGGCCCCAGACAATGCTCCGGGACCGGCTGATTAATCCCCGCAGCCTGTCACGGCTGACGGACAGTGAGCGGCAGGAAAAACAGATGGAATTGGATAACGATGCCATTGCTATCTTTGAAACCGGGATCAATGCTGCCATCCTGAACACGTCGGTTGCCAGGGGCGTTCTGGGACTACATCCGGAACTGGTTTTTGGTTACAGCATGGGTGAAGTTTCCATGAATTTTGCCATGGGGGTCTGGGAGAATACCGATAAGATGAGCAATACCCTGCACTCACATCCCATTTTTCTGGAACGTCTCGCCGGCCCGATGAAGGCCGCACGAGAAGCCTGGGGCATGCCAACGGCTGCGTCCGGGCAGGCAGAGGATATCTGGCATTGCTATACCGTCAGTGCATCAGCTGAACAGGTTCAAGAGGCGGTTGCAGCGGAAAAACATGTCTATCTGATTATTATCAACTCACCGGGCGAAGTGGTGATAGCGGGTGAGAAAGAGGCCTGCGGGCGAGTGGTCGAGTCCCTGCCTTACCGGTCTGTTTTGACACCCATGACCGACACCATTCATTGTGATATTGTCAAGCCCGACTATGAGAACATTACACAACTTCACCATTCACCGGTGGTGGCGCCTCCTGACATTCCTTTTTATTCAGCAGCGTCATATGAGCCGACCCAACTGACCGCTGATGTGATTGCAGACAATATCGCCAGGATATACTGTAATACAATCGACTTTCCAAAGCTGGTGAACCGGGTTTATGAGGATGGTGCCCGTATTTTTCTTGAAATGGGGCCGAAGGAGGGGTGCTCAAAGTTTATCAGCGATACCCTGGGGGATCGCGAACACCTTGCACTGAGTATGAACCGTAAGGGAGCCGATGACTATACCAATCTCATCAAGGTCGTCGCAAAGCTTTTGAGCCATCGCGTGCAGCTGGACCTGGCCATGTTAATGGGCCCTGGCCTGGACGAAAAACAAAAACCGCAATTGGCCAAGATGATTACCCTTGGTGGAGATGATATGGCAGCCGCCGTTATAAATTCCGGGAAGCATTTTCAATTTCGACAGCAACCCCCTCCAGTAGAAAGACAGAGAGTTGAATCAGGTGGAGAGGTATTGTCGGGAGAAATAAGCCATGGGGATTCTCAGGATATGCAGTCTCAGGTTACTGCCCATCGGTCTCGAATCAGTGCAAGTCATTCGGCATTTCTGAATGCCCGCAACGCCTCACTGCAGGAACTGCGTGAAATGATTCGCCTGCAGATGATGGTTGCGGGGGATTCCTCCGGATTTCCAGTGGAACGCTCACCTGTGACTTACCATACGCCGGAATCATCTCAGCAGCGAATGAAACAGCCGGGTGTCATCTGGGATGAGGCAGACCTGCTGGAATTCGCCGGGGGTAAAATAGCAGATGTGTTTGGTGCTGAATATGAGGTCATTGATACCTATAAGTACCGCGTCCGACTACCGCTGCCGCCCTATCTGCTGGTTCATCGGGTGACAAAACTGGATGGGCGGAAAGGCGAATTCAAACCCTCTTCACTGACCACCGAATATGATGTGCCCTTTAATGCATGGTACAGCGTTGACGGCCAGATCCCCTGGGCCATCGCCAGCGAGGCGGGACAGTGCGACCTTCTGCTGATCAGCTACCTGGGAATTGATTTCAAGAGCAAGGGTGACCGGTACTATCGCCTGACCGACTATACCATGACCTTCATGGAAGACCTGCCGAGGGAAGGTGACACCCTGCAGTATGATATCCGGATTGAGTCTTTTATGAAGTTTGGAGAGGCTTTGTTCTTCAACTTCTCTTACGACTGTTTTGTCGGCGACCGGCTGGCCTATAGAATGACGGGTGGCCGAGCTGGCTTTTCAACCGATGAGGAGCTGGCACAGGGAAAGGGAATTGTGTTCTCCAAGGTTGAGGAGGAAGAGCGACGGCAGACGCAGAAACGGGCGTTTACCCCGCTTTTAACCTGTGATCGGAACATCTTCGACAGGGAGGCGCTGTTGAACATGACCCGCGGCAATGTTGCTGCCTGCCTGGGCAGTTCCTATGATCAGCAGGGGGCTAACCCCTCGTTACGATTTTCAGCAGAAGAGATCATGATGCTGGACCGCATTGTGTCTATTGATTGCACTGGCGGTCCCTGGGGACTGGGCGAGGTTGTGGCTGAAAAAGATCTTGCACCCGATCACTGGTATTTTCCCTGCCATTTCAAAGACGACAATGTGCTGGCAGGGACGCTGATCACCGAGGGGTGCGTCCAGCTTCTCGAATTTTATATGCTGTACCTGGGGCTACAGGTGCATACCCGGGATGCCAGGTTTCAACCGATTAAAAACCGGCCCTATACCATCCGGGCCAGGGGACAGATAGTACCGACCGATACGCAGTACAGTTACCGTATGGAGATCATTGATGTTGGTGTCTCGCCACGACCATATGCTCGGGCCAATTTTTTTATCATGTTGAATGGCAGGATCGTAGTCGATTTCAGGGATCTGGGGATTGAGATGGTGGAGAAGCAACCCCAAGCTGCCGTCACTGGGAAACCGGCGATGTTTCGAGAGCAGCACATCGATGCCTTTGCCACCGGAACCCTCTCTGATTGTTTCGGTCCGGAATATGATATCTACCAAAACCGCATTGCCCCCCGTACACCCAACGGAGATCTGCAGCTGATCAGCCGGGTGTTGTCTGTTGATGGAGAACGGCACAATTTTAAACAGCCCTCCAGCCTGGTGTCCGAATATGACGTGCCGGCTGATGTCTGGTTTTATCGTAACAGCGCATATCCTGTGATACCTTATTCCATGATCATGGAGATTGCACTGCAGCCCTGTGGCTTTTTGAGTACGTACATGGGAGCAACCATGCTCTATCCGGACTCGGAGATGCGATTCAGAAATCTCAGTTCTGATGCAACTCTGATCAGCGACCCGGACCTGCGTGGAAAAACCATAACGGCGTATGCTGAACTGTTGAATGTCTCAAAGGCTGCTGAAACCATCGTGCTCAATTTTAACTATGCGCTTGATGTTGAAGGACAACGGTTTTATCAGGGTATGACCCAGTTCGGATACTTTACACCCCACGCTCTGGGCATGCAGAAAGGACTGGATCGGGGGGAGAAGGTTCCACCCTGGTCGGAAGTTGAGAAGATCCCCCTCACGGTGGCAACAGAGATCGAATTAAGTTCCGATGCTGTAAAGGAGAAGTTTTGTAGTTCCCCGGCTGAGAAGCCATACTATCGCCTGAATGGACCCCAATTGGATTTCCTGGACAGTGCCTGGGTGTTTAGCGAGTCCGGGAAATACGGACAAGGGTATATTCTGGCAACAAAAGCGGTGGATCCGAGTGACTGGTTTTACCCCTGCCACTTCTACCAAGATCCGGTAATGCCTGGTTCCCTAGGTGTGGAGGGTATCATCCAGTGTATGCGGATTTTTGCGATTCAACAGGATCTGGGCCGTGATATGAGATCACCACGATTTGTCAATGTACCGGGCTTAACTCACTGGTTCTACAGGGGACAGATCACACCAGATAACGAGTCGATGGACATCGAGGTTCATATCAAGAAAATTGAGAGATCTGCGGGACAGGTGGTCATTCTGGCCGACGCCAATCTCTGGAAAAACAAGATGCGGATTTACGAAGTGACAGATGTGGCCATCGCCCTGATGGAAGCATGATATCAAAAGGAAAGGAGAGGGAATGAAACCTGAAAAGAACAACCTGCAGCATCTGGGGATGCCATCTGAGCAACTGCTGGCCTGGGACGGCCCAGACTCTTCACTGGCCTTTGATACGGAGGGGATATCCGCAGTGCTGCGTGATCTGGAAAGTCCCTGCTACGCCATCAGAAAAGAGGGGCAGATCGGACTGAGCAACGAGGGAAAACCGGTGGGAAAAGCAACGGAAGAAACAGGTAATCCGCCATTGTTGTCCCATGCACCGGTTCTAACGTCAAAAATGTTGGGGGACCCTGAATATTGTGAGTTTCATGGCTGCCAAACTGCTTATATGGCCGGTTCCATGGCTCATGGTATCTCTTCGGAAGAGATGGTAATCGCCCTGGGTGAGAAAGGTTTTCTGGCTTCCTACGGGGCAGGAGGGATTCCCCCCGCAGAACTGGAAGGAATCATCCAGCGCATTCAGCAGAAGCTGCCTCGGGGTCCTTACGCCTTCAACCTGATCCATAATCCCTTTGCCGAAAACCTGGAGCGGCTGGCAGCTGAAATGTACATTGAGCATGGTGTGCGAACAGTTGAAGCCTCAGCCTTCATGGATTTGACGCCCCATATTGTTCAGTACCGGGTGGCTGGTCTCAGCTTGAATCCGGAGAATGATATCGAGATTGGAAATCGAGTGATTGCCAAGGTCTCACGAAGGGAGGTGGCCACAAAGTTCATGGAGCCGGCTCCGGAAAAGATTCTGGCCCAGCTGGTGGAGCAGGGTCGTATCAGCGAAATGCAGGCACAGATGGCGCGAAAGGTCCCCATGGCTGATGATGTCACCGTAGAGGCAGATTCAGGTGGACATACTGATAACCGTCCGCTGATCTCCCTGTTGCCCTCCATTATCGCCTTGCGAAACGAGATCCAGGAAAAGTTCAACTACAACCGGCCCGTCAGGGTTGGTGCAGCAGGTGGGATTGGAACACCGGAAGCTGCACTGGCAGCCTTTATGATGGGTGCAGCCTATGTGGTGACCGGCTCGGTAAATCAGGCTTGCCTGGAAGCGGGGACCTCAGATTATGTCAGAAATTTACTCTCACAAGTAGGCATGGCTGATGTCTGTATGGCACCGGCAATGGATATGTTTGAAATGGGTGGCAAACTCCAGGTGGTGAAGAGAGGCACATTTTTTCCAATGCGAGCCAATAAACTGAGTGAACTGTATATTACATACAAATCCATTGAGGAGATTCCGGCTTCGGAAATGGATAAACTGGAAAAGCAGATTTTTCAAAAATCCATTGATTCTGTCTGGAACGAGACGATGTCTTATTGGAACGAACGTGATCCTGAACAGGTCACCAAAGCCCAGTCAAATCCCAGAAAGAAGATGGCGCTGGTTTTTCGCCAGTACCTCGGATTTTCATCCCATTGGGCCAACAGTGGTGAAAAGGGTCGGGAGATGGATTACCAGGTGTGGTCTGGTCCATCGATGGGGGCTTTTAATGACTGGGTGCGGGGGTCTTACCTGGAACAACCTGAGAACCGGCGGGTGACGGACGTGGCCCATCGCCTGATGACAGGTGCTGCGTATCTGTACCGTGTTCAACTGCTTAAAATGCAGCAACTGGTGCTGCCGGTTTATTTGAACAGCTACAGGCCCGATAACCTTCTGTAGCCGTCATTCGGACCTGGTTTATCGGTCTAATGGCATAACCCTATTAATGAGCGCGGGTCTTTACCCTGATTTATCCTCCAGGGTTACAACAACCCAAGTCCCAGCTGGGCGGCCTCTGTCATCATCTCCTGGACCCAGGGCGGCTTCCACACGATTTCAATGTCAACTAGGCTGACCCCTTCACGTTCTTCCACCCGTTCCCGGATCTCGGATTCGATCAAATCGGCCACTGGGCAACCGGGGGACGACAGAGTCATAGTGATCAGGACGCCACCCTGCTTGTTCACTTCAATGCCGTAGATGAGACCGAGGTCGTAGACATTGACTGGAATTTCCGGATCAAATATCTCCTTCAGCTTTTCTATGATACGGGTTTTTACTCTTAACTGTTCATTCTTCATAGGTTAATCACTTCTCTGTGGAAACGGCTGTTTCTTCGTTGTGAATGGCTGCATTCAGGATATGCCAGCCCAGGGTGGCGCACTTGACACGCATGGGAAACTCCCGTACACTGCCCAGCGCATCCAGTTTGCCAACATCGACCTCCTCATCATGATGGTGATGTGTTTCTCCGGTCAGCAGGTCGTGCATGATTTCAATCAGGGTTTCCGCTTCTTCTATTGATTTCCCTTTAACGGCTTCCAGCATCAGTGAGGCGGACGCTTTGGAAATAGCGCAACCAGCCCCTTTGAAGCCGACATCTTCAATACGGTCATTGGCGATATTCAGGTAGACGGAGTATTGATCCCCGCAAAGCAGGTTATCACCGTGTGCAGAATGGTTTGCAGTTTCGGGAACCCGATCGAAATATCGCGGATTGCGGTTGTGGTCAAGAATGATCTCTTCGTATAGTTCGCTGATCTCATCCATTATTCAAATACCTTTTTTACTTTGTTTATACCTTCTATCAGAGTGTCAATCTCCTCCCTGGTATTGTAAAAACTCACATTTCGGGGTTGAAAAATTCATCTTAAAGAACGCCCATGGCTTCGGCTTTTAGCTCATTTTCCATGTAACGTTCGTCCAATTGCAGAACACTATCTAAAAAGTCAGTAATACTGGTGGTGATTTTACACTTGATGAGATCGATTGTTGATTTTGGAATTTCGTTTTTTAAGGCATCAAGTACTCCATAGATGAGAGCTTTGAATAGCTCCCAAAGCAATTTAGCAAAAGTCAGCAGCTCCAATTGCTTGGTTATTTTATTACGGACAGCACCAAAAGATTCACCCGATACCAACATCCTGTGTGCTACCAGTATATACCGTATCGCGCACAGGTGAATCGATGCATAATGGACAGTATAATTCCCGGTTTGTGAGCTTAAAAAGCCGAAGTGTTGTTTTATCTCTTTGAAATAGACCTCTATACTCCAGCGGAGTGCATAGATTTCGAATATTTGTTCCGTACAAAGATTCACATCAGTTGAAAGGAAGACAACCCAATTCTCTTTTCTCTGCTTCGTTGAACTGCTGAATAGCAGTTTAACAGGCAACAGATCTGGACTCTTCTTGTTGCCGTTGAGATCCAATTGAACATTCAGCGTGACTGTTCGATAGGTTGTACCCTTCGCCTGTTTCATACGACGTTTGGTTAACGCATAAAGCTCTGTGGCAGTATAGTAACCTTCCATTGAGAATATATTGCAGATTACCACGCTTCATCCTGAAAATGGCAACCAGTCCCAAAGAGATAACGGCTTTGATATTATCCCTGTTTCCAAACCAGGAGTCGGCAATAGCATGGGTAAAGCTGATACCCGCTCTAATCGCTCGTTTTAACATATCGCGCAACATTTGATTTTTATCGATGAATCTGGCATCCATGTAGTCTCTGCCAACAGTGCTGCGATGGTCGTTAAGCTTCTTTTTTGCGTATTGTACTTTTGTTTCACTGACGTAGATCTGAGAATCTAAAGGTGCGTATGCTTTTGGAGTAGACAGTCCCATTTCGAGGACTTGTTGCCCCATGACGTGTTTCCCAAGCGTATGGTCAAAGTGGCTGCTGACAGCAGCTACATTTTTACCACGCCGATGTTTAATGGTATCGTCAAATGTGGCAGCCCTAATGGACTCTTTTGCGAGTTCGTGTTTTTTATAGAATTGCTTGACCGTATGTAAACGGTATCCTCTCCAGTTGATGTTCTGCCGTTTAAGAAAATCGTATAACACATCTTTGTCTCCGTTGAAGTAGGCCGAAAGTCTGTTGCCGCAGAAAAAGTGCAAAGAAGTGACCGTCAGCAAAGGCCAAACCATTATTGAAAATATAACTTACCTCAGCGAAAAGCCCTTTGACTTCTTAAGTCCGTACAGGTGAGCTTTTGAAAAAAGATCAAGCTCTTCAATGCTTTTTAGCAATTCGTTGTCGACAATGGCATATTCTTGTTTTAGATTATCGGTAAAAGGGGTCCAGCTGATATTTTTATGCGACTTTTTCATTTTGGGCTCGGGGATTGGGGGTGATTTTGATTCATTGGTGTGAATTTTAATTACCCTACCATGAACCGAGCCTTTAATCAAGTTATATCAGTATATTATCTTGTATTTCACTAGCGTTTTTCAACCCCGAAATGTGAGTAATTAACTAGTATAAAAGGAATAGGCCGCGATGCAGGAAAAACTGCCGGCAGGATTTTTA
>JAOZRE010000514.1 GCA_029940215.1 bacterium
AATCGGTTATCCCCGGATAAGATTGTTGGACTTGGGATCGTCCAGGTTCCCGAAGGCAGGCGCATCTTTCCGGATTTTACCGTTCAGGAAAATTTGGACATGGGGGCTTTCCTGAGAAGTGATAAGGAAGGCATCAAAGCAGACCTGGAGTACATATTTGAATTATTCCCCATATTGAAGGACAGACGGTCACAATTCGGCGGAACCTTAAGCGGTGGAGAGCAGCAAATGCTGGCGATATCCAGAGCCCTGATGGCCAGTCCCAAATTGTTATTGCTGGATGAACCGTCACTGGGGTTGGCCCCTCTGATTATTCAACAAATTTTTCAAATTATTAAGAAAATCAACAAAGAACAAAAAACCACTATATTTCTGGTTGAGCAAAATGCCAATCTGGCACTGCAGATTGCCAACAGAGGTTATGTCATGGAAAATGGCATGGTAACCATGGAAGATCAGGCAGCCAATCTCCTGGACAACGAAGCAGTTAAAAGTGCTTATTTAGGGGTCTAAACCAGTCATTCATCGAACGTCCACACTCCGGACGGCTTAAGTGACCAAGCGAACGGGACACCAGGTACCAACATGTTGACACGCAATTTGCTCTTAAGAATATTGACAGGTGTTCCCCTGGCAGCTGTTGCTATTCTATATTTTTACCTGGCACCAGAGTTCCTGTTTATACTGATTGCAGTCGTCATTATTACCGTTGGTGTTTGGGAATACGCCCAGGCCTTCGCACAGACATCTATTCCCCTGAAACCGGCTTACCTGTTCTTTTCATCCCTGTTGTTCTTCTTGTCGTTTCTGCTGTTCTGGAAGAATTATACAGACTACGGCCTGATCAGTTTTGGGGTAACGTTGCTGGTGGTTCTATTCTTTTCGTTCTTCAGGCAGTCCGGCGGTAATCAACTGCTGGCCTGGTACTCACTGCCGCTGGTCTGGATTGTCTTCCCCGTTATTTTACTGGTTCTCTTGAGGTTTTCCATCAGCACCGCTTCTGGTTCCAGCTTGATACTGTTTATTATAGTTGTTGCGGCTTTCAATGATATTTTTGCCTATTTTGGTGGTAAAACATTTGGAAGACATCTGCTTGCGCCACGGGTAAGCCCCAAAAAAACAGTGGAAGGGAGCTTTTTTGGACTGGTGGGTGGCATCATTGCCGGCTACATCTTCAAGCTGATGTTTTTACCCACTTTTATCGCTGGATGGCATCTGGTATTGCTGATTGTTGTCATTGCTGCAGCTTCTCAACTGGGTGATCTGGCCGAATCGAAGCTGAAACGCTTTTGCGGCATTAAAGATTCCAGCAATATTCTCCCCGGTCACGGCGGTCTGTTGGATCGCATAGACGGGTACCTTTTCGCCATCCCGGTATTCATCGGCATGACATATCTCCTGAATATTCAACTCAACTGAGTGTCACAGGTCTTCAAGAAATTTTGTCCGTAAGTTTGGAAGAAGCATGAATAAAGAGCAAAGGGGGGTTGTTATCCTCGGTTCAACAGGGTCCATTGGTCTCAGTACATTGTCAGTTATCGGTCAGAACAGAGACCGGTTCCGGGTGATCGGCCTCAGTTGTCACCAAAACGCCGCACTGCTGATCGAACAAATTGAGGCCTTTTCGCCTACGGTAGTTTCTATCGGTGCTGATAAGGCCCCTGAACTCAGGAAGATGGTGGCTGATAAAAACCTGTCAGTCACCATTCTGGAAGGGATGCCCGGTCACTCTGAAGTAGCCAGACACCCGGATGCGGATATGGTTGTCGCAGCCATGGTAGGAGCTGCTGGAATCGAACCCGTCATGTCTGCTATTCAGCATCAAAAGGTTATAGCGCTTGCGAATAAAGAGTCGCTGGTTATGGCAGGTTCCCTTCTGATATCAGAGGCTGACAAGCACGGTGTTCAAATTCTGCCGATTGACAGTGAGCACAATGCAATTTTTCAATCACTGCGTGATGAAAATCCGGAAGATGTTGATCATATTACCCTGACCGCCTCCGGAGGGCCCTTTCGGACCCTTCCTCGATCAAAGTTTGAGAAGATTACATTGAATGATGCGCTAAATCATCCGAACTGGGAGATGGGAAAAAAAATCACGATTGATTCAGCCACCATGATGAATAAGTGCCTTGAGATTATAGAGGCGAAGTGGTTATTTCGATTGAAAGCGGAACAGATTCATGTATTGGTCCACCCGCAGTCAATTGTGCACTCAACTGTCACTTATAAAGATGCGTCAACCATCTGTCAGATGGGAACTCCGGATATGCGCATCCCCATTGCTAACTGTCTTGGATATCCTGACCGGATTCAATCCGGTAGCTCCTTTCTCAATCTTGCGGAGATTGAAACCCTTACTTTCGAAAAGCCTGACATTGATAAATTTCCATCCATACAGATGGCATACGATGTTCTGGCACTTGGGGGCGGATCACCAGCTGCGCTTAACGGTGCCAACGAAGATCTCGTTGATCGGTTTCTAAATGGTAAAATTGCATTCACCAGAATATCTGAAGTTTTAGGCGATCTGGTGCGGCAGCTGAAGGAAATGAAAAACGGTCTAAAAAAGCCGGAAACGGCCTTTCTGTTCAGAGTGACACAAGTTTCTGACGCACTGGCAGCAGACAGATGGGGAAGAGACTTTGTGGAGAAGGTCCTGTCGGAACAGAACGGAGTATCAGTGACGGACCTGCATTGATTACAACCAGCACCTTAATCAAAACCCAGCTATTAAAATAATATGGTAAGCATCATTACAGTCATTCTGGTCATCAGCTTCCTGGTCTTTGTTCACGAACTGGGTCATTATCTTGCTGCCAGGGCAGTCGGAGTAAAGGTTATCGAATTCTCCGTCGGATTCCCGCCCAAAATATTTTCAAAGGTTATCGGGCAGACAGAGTATATGCTTTCTCTGATTCCAATCGGTGGTTATGTCAGGCTTCATGGTCAAAATTTAGATGATGAAAATACTTCGGAAAGTGATAACTATGCCGCCAAGTCCATCTGGCAACGCCTTTTGATATTAATGGCCGGG
>JAOZRE010000131.1 GCA_029940215.1 bacterium
ATCAATAATGTTGGCTAATGACAAAGTCTCCTGTTTCGGCAGAGTTTTGGTTGCGAATGGATGATGTGCCTATGACTGGTGTACAGAGATCTGGACGGATTCGGGGACCGTAATTTTTTCTATTTGCCGGAGCAGTCCGGATTCCAGGGGGAGGTTCAGTTCTCTCTTGAAAATCTGCTCTCCCTCTATTCTTTCGATAGGCAGTGGAATAACATTAACAGGCAAAATCCTGTTTTTATTGCAGGTGTCTATAAGTCGGTTGATAAAGGTTTCCAGTTTTTCCTGGTCTCCGGCCTTAAGAATCAGTTGGTAATAAGATTCAGGGGTCGATTTCCCCGATGTTGCTTTCAGTCCGGGGTTCAGGGATTCGATTTTCTCAAGTCGGTATTTATCTTTTCCGATCCGGACGGCCTTTTTAAGATTGATTGCCCTACCAGCGGTAACCGGGCGATTGCGGTTAAGTATTCTGACATTGAGGAGTTGGTTTTCAGGGGTCAACACTTCAACCACGACATTTTCATCACTTCCTGAGGCGTTCAGGATTATGCCCATTGTCAGGGGCTGTCGTTTTTTCGGTTGCCCGGTTGACTGGTGAGAAAAGTTCAGAGAGGTGGGTGCCCACTCAAGTTTGTTGAACAGATCCTGTGTGGTGATGTCTTCTGTTAATCCCGGGTGAATTAGTGCACAGGGGTGGGATTTCCAGGTACCTTTCAGAAAATCCAACAGGTTATACTGGAAGGGGTCTGATTCCCTGACGACAAAGGTCAGATGCTGGCATTTTTTGCAATAGTGGGGAATGATCAACTGTTTTTTTGGCATGACTTTGTCCTTTGCTCTCGGCAGTTATTGACTGCTTACTGATTATCCTATATTTGTAACGTGATTTCGCTAAGATGACAATCTCTATTGCATCTGATTCATAAAATTGGCAAGGGCTGTTATTATACAGTGGCAGCTGAAGTAGCGCCTGTCCTGGAAGTTGCGATACGGCAATTTTCTTTGAACCTGACGGAACAACTAACCCATGAAAGAGCGGGCATCCATTGTCGTAGAAGAGTATTTGCGCATGATTTACTCTCTGGTCTCAAGCGGTAGGCCGGCGAAGGCTGTCAATTTGGTCAAGCGATTGAAATCCAGTCCCTCGACAGTTCATGCGACGCTGTCCAGGCTGCACCGGGATGAGCTGATTACGATTTGTGATAAAAAGGAGATTGAGTTGACATCCGAGGGGCTGTTGCTGGCGGAGCGATTAACTCGGCGGCATCGTCTGGTTGAGGATTTTCTCTGTAACACGCTGGGAATTTCATGGCATGAAGTTCATGAACACGCCCACATGATGGAGCACGGGCTGACACCGCTGGTTGAGGAAAAACTGGCTGTGTTTCTGGGGTTTCCCAAATCATGCCCACACGGCACACCGCTTCCCGGTGAAGACAGTCACCTGCCTGACGACATGCGCCATCTCGACAGTATGGAAGCCGGTGATATGGTAGAGATTGTTGTTGTTGATGAGTTACTGGAAGAGTCACTAGACCTGATGAAATTCCTGCAGGACAAAGGAATTGTCCCTGGTCGCCAGCACCGAGTACTCGAGAAGACTGATGTGACCAAAACTGTGGTTTTGGAATCAGAGAGCGGGCAGGCGACCCTTCCTTTTGATATTGCAGAAAAAATTGGTGTTATTAACGTAGACCTGACTCACTCTTGATCATTCCGGGGGGATCATTCTCTTTCCCTCAAATGTTGCCCTCTGCACTGGATCTATGGCCGATGTCACTTGTCCAAATCTGACAATTGCTATAAGCTTAGTCGATCATTTACACCGTTCCACCTGCCTGAACAAACAGTTAAGAATTCCAGGCATTTTAAAGACAGGATCGATCTGACACCCTATCAAGAAAAGAAAATTCATGAATTTGTTTGAAGAGATATCCCAACGGGGTTTAATAGAAAAAGCAACTTCCGAGGAGTTGGCTGGAAAGATTAATGAAGGTGGGGTCACCTTTTATGTTGGTTTTGACCCGACTGGCGACAGCCTGCATGTCGGGCATTTTGCTATTCTGAACCTGATGCGCCTGTTGCAGAAGGGGGGGCATCTCCCGATTGGTGTGATGGGAGGTGGAACTGGAATGATTGGTGATCCGGGAGGGAAGAGCAAGGAGCGGAACCTTTTGACCCAGACTCAGATCGAGCATAATATGGAAGGTGTTCAGGCTCAGCTGGGGAAATTTCTGGATTTTCAGGAAGGAAACAGGGCAATTCTGGTCAATAACTACGACTGGCTCTCGCAGCTGACTTTGATCGATTTTTTAAGGGACACAGGGAAATACTTCTCTGTAAATACGATGATCACCCGGGAATCAGTAAAAAGCAGGCTGGACAGGGAAGGTGAAGGCATCTCCTATACTGAATTTAGCTATATGCTGTTACAGGCCTACGATTTTTACAAACTGAATGAAGATCATAATTGTACACTGCAGATCGGTGGTTCAGATCAGTGGGGAAACATCGTTTCGGGTATTGACCTGACACGCCGCATCAACGGTGCGCAGCTGTATGGCATTACCATGCCGTTGATTACAAAGGCTGATGGCAGTAAATTCGGTAAGAGTGAGTCTGGCGCTATTTTTCTATCGGCGGAAAAAACGTCGCCCTATGAGTTTTACCAGTTCTTTCTCAGGCAGGCCGATGAGGACGTGATACGGTTTCTGAAGGTTTTTACAGAGATGAGTCTCGAAGAGATCTCTGAGTTCGAAATGTCCGTGAGGGAAGAGCCTCACCGGCGGCTGGCTCAGCAGAAACTAGCAGAGGAAGCGACCCGGGCCGTGCACGGAGAGGAAATACTGGAGAAGGTGGTTCGCGCCTCCCGGGTATTATTTGGGGAGAAAATCGAGAATCTGGATGATCAGGTAATCTCAGAGATATTCAAGGATGTGCCCTCTTTAGACAAGGAGATCAGTTCACTAAACGGTGGATACAGCCTGATTGATGCGCTGGTGGAAACCGGTGCCAGCAAGTCAAAGGGGCAGGCACGAAAGCTGATCCAGTCCGGCGGGGCATATGTTAATAATATTTCGCAGAAGGATATCGATTATCAGTTAACCATGGACGATCTAGCATCGCCATCCTTTTTGATTTTACGATCCGGAAAGAAAAACTATAAGCTTATCCATCTGAAATAATACGGTTATGGCATGGACGCGCCTGTTCTAAGAATCCGACTGAACTATCCGGATATGAAATTGCCCGAAAGGGCCCATGAGTCAGACAGCGGTCTGGATCTTACGCTGATGAAGGTTATCGAGAAACGGGAGAACGTTTTCTTTTTTGATACCGGTGTTTCGATTGAAGCTCCAGACGGGTACTATACAGAACTATTCCCCCGCTCCAGTATTTACAAACACGATTTCATCATGGTGAACAGCGTAGGGGTGATTGATCATGGATACCGCGGGACACTGTTTATGCCCATGCGCTACCTGGGAGATGGAGATGGGAAAAAAACAGCGGAAAGCCTGGTAGGACAGCGAATCGGGCAGCTGATTTTAAGAAAAGCTGAGCCTTACCGTATCCAGGTCGTTTCAGATCTGAGCCAGACAGAAAGGGGAGGAAAAGGATTTGGCAGCAGTGGAGTTTGACATGCCGATCACCGCCGATGATTTTAAAGGGTTGAAGGTGGCCATTGTTCATTATTGGCTGGTGACCTGGCGGGGGGGAGAAAAGGTTCTGGAGTCTCTCCTGAAGCTGTTTCCGGATGCGGATATTTATACCCTGTTTTACGATGAATCGGTCTGCCGCCCCTATCTTGGGAATAATCAGGTTTATACCTCCAGCCTGGATCATGGATTCCTACGGAAACACTATCAGAAACTGTTTCCCCTGTATCCGGCAGGCATACGGTCATTAAAACTGCATCGCAAATACGATTTGATCCTCTCATCGGAGTCAGGGCCAGCCAAAGGGATTGCCAGGCCTGTCGGGACGCCACATTTGTGCTATATTCATACGCCGATGCGCTATTGCTGGGGCTTCTCACAAAGCTATCTGGGCGCACTGCCTATATGGCTGAGGGGGGTTGCCCGCTGGCGGTTTGATCGGTTAAAAGAGTGGGATCGGACTACCATCGACAATGTTGATCGCTATGTGGCAAATTCCCGCAATGTGGCAGATCGCGTTAGTCGTTACTACGAGCGTTCCGCTGATGTCTGTTATCCACCGATAGCTCTGGATCTGTTTGAAAATCCACCAGTGAGCAGCAGCGGGTCGTATTATCTCAGTTTTGGGGCGATTACCCCCTATAAAAATGTCGATCTGTTGGTGGAAACCTTCAATCAGACCGATAGAAAACTGGTGATTGTGGGGGATGGTAGTGAGCGGTCGCGTCTGGAACAGGCGGCAAATGACAATATAACCTTCACCGGTTCGCTGCCCCTGTCGGAGGTGATAGATACCATACGTGGTGCAAAGGCACTGCTGTTTCCGGGGGAGGAAGACTTCGGCATGGTACCGCTTGAGGTGATGTCTCAGGGGGTACCTGTAATTGCGTATAGGAAGGGAGGGGCGTTGGAGACAGTTGTCGAAAACCTGCAGCAACCTGCCCAATCCAGCGGGTTATTTTTTGATGAACCAGCTGTTTCCTCCGTTTTAGAGGCGCTTGAGGCCTTTGAATCGCTGGAAGAGCAATTTAGCCCCCATTGGATTCAAACCCACGCTCGTAAATTTGGTGAAGATCGATTTCTCAGGGAGATGAGCGGTCATATTGCTGATCTGCTGAAGGATAGAAAGGCTGGTCACCTGTGAGCAGCCTGATTGTTTAACTGTCTCATGAACTACTGAAAGCCATGCTGAAAAAGCAAGCCCAGGTTATCATTACTATTCTGTTCCTGTTGGACCTGACAATCGTCGGGGCTTGTTGGAATCTCGCCTATTTTGTCAGGTTTTACTGGTTTAATCACCCGTATTCCCTGGTCGGTTTCTCTATTCCTTTTGCGAAGGCCATTCCGGATTTTTCGGAATATTTTAAGGCTACTTTTGCCATCCTGTTCTTTGCCGCCTTCTGTTTCATCTATGCAAAGATGTACAACCCGAAACGGATATCGCGATACAGGGCTGAGTTTCGCTCGATTCTCAAAGCCAATGTATTTCTGTTCGTTGTTATGACGGGGATTACATTTTACTACCGCGAGTTTTCGTACTCCCGGGTGCAATCGCTCTATTTTCTGCTTTTCAGCATCGTCTCCCTGACCCTTTTTCGATCCATAGTCCGGTCGGTTTTGTCGCATATGAGGCGCACAGGCCGGAATCTCAGAAGAGTGCTGATCATTGGAGAGAGAGAAACCGCGGACAAATTTTTCCAGAAGGTGCAGGAAAACCGGGAACTTGGCTATGTCACCGTGGGATACGTCGGGGAATCTCAGAGTAGTCAGATGACATGTGACTATCTGGGACGTTATGAAGATATTCCACGGATCATTGAAGATACCAGGGTGGATCAGGTCTACATCGCGCTGGATTCCAATCAGCAGTCAGACCTGCAAAGGATAAACCACCTGCTGGCAGAACAGATGGTGGACTTAAACATCGTTCCGGATATTTATCATACCCTGAATATTAATCCCGAAATTCTGGACCTGGACGGCATGCCGATTATCGCACTGCGCCAGAGTACCGTTGAAGGTTGGAACCGTGTTCTGAAACGGGTGTTTGATTTGTTTGGGGCTTTATCAGGGATTATCTTGCTGACGCCCTTATGGATCATCATGCCTTTGTTGATCAAGATTTTCTCCCCGGGTCCGATATTTTACCGACAGGAGAGAATGGGGCTGGATGGTCGATCCTTTAAAATGCTGAAGTACCGATCCATGCGTGTAGATGCAGAAGAGAAGACCGGCGCCGTCTGGGCTAAAAAGGACGATGATCGCCGAACCCCTTTGGGTGCTTTTATGCGGGAAACCAGCCTGGATGAACTCCCTCAACTCTTTAATGTGCTGTCAGGGGCCATGAGTATGGTGGGACCAAGGCCGGAAAGGCCTGTATTTATTGAGGAGTTCAAGAAAAGTATCCCCAACTATATGCTGCGGCACAAGATGAAAGCAGGTATCACCGGATGGGCTCAGGTAAACGGGTGGCGGGGGAATACTTCCCTGGAAAAACGGATTGAATGTGATATCTACTACCTGACGAACTGGTCCATCTGGTTCGATATCAAGATCATCATCATGACGTTTTTTACAGGTATCCGGAATCCGAACGCATACTAAGTTCGGAAAGTCGATCTCATAAAAGATGGCTACAGGAAAAAAACAGTTGCACAAAGGACCTGAACAGCCTATTTTCTGAATCAGTTACCCGGGCAGACGTAACGGAAAAAATCTGAAAGCTGCGGGATGAGTAAACAACCTCTACTCTGAAATAAGCCATGAAGCAGAAAGTCAAGCCGGTTAAGAAACCAGTCACACAAAAAAAATCCACCCAGTTTGCCATTGAGATGGATGTTAAAGGCATCAGTTTTTTCATGATACTGGGGCTTGGAGCAGCACTGATCGTCTTTTATCTGGGGTTTACCTTCGGCAAAGCGACGCGTGATCCCAATGTCGCATCTTTGCAACAGCCTGCGCAAACAAAGGTGGCAGAGGAAAAGAAGGCAATTGAGGTTCAGAAAAACCTGAAAATATTTAATATCAGGGAAGATTCAGGAAGCAAGATTGCCGCTTTGAAGAAAAGTTCTGCTGAGACACTGAATGATGCGAACCGGATTATTGCAGAATCGAAGCAGGAATCGAAATTGGCACAACCAGCGCCTGCAGCTGCGGAAAACAAACCGGTCGTTCAGAAAAAGGAACCGGCATTTACCCCGCAATGGCCTGATAAAGCTGCTAAAAAGAAAAGAAATGGGGTTCTGTATACCTACCAGATCATTGTGACGAAGGATATTCAAAAGGCGACCAAAATCGTTCAGGGTTTGAAGAAAAAGGGATTCGACGCTTATAAGATGAACTTCGAGCTGGAAGATGGCCGACAGCTCTATCGTGTCAGGGTAGGTCGTGGTACGAAGGCTGAGCTGAAAAGCATCAAAGGGGATTTGAAAAAAGTAGTTTCTGGTGTGGGTACGCCCAAATTAACGAAATTCGGCAAATAGGGTTGCCATTGTCCGCTACAAGTTCTCTACATATTGCCGCCAGTTAATCATTCCCGCCATTTTTTGCTGGACGAAAGCGGCCTCGATTTCCCAGTCACCCGTCCGGATGAGGCTGCTGAGACGTTCCATTTTATTCTTCATCAGGTAGCGTGTAAAAACAGTAGGAACGATACCGGCTTTGTCGCTTTGGAGTATATAAATCAGGGTCTTAAGCAGGGTCGGGTCGGTCACTTTTTTACGAATCCGCGACAGAAAAATGATCTTCTCTACCTCTGTGTTGGTATTGATCCAGCGTAAGATAATCTTAAAATTCTGATACTCAAAATAGTGCCGGCTGATACCGCGAAACAAAGCGTCAATTCTGGGTTTGTGCTGTGAATAGATCTCTTCAATGGCGGTGATTCGCTTGGCGATCATGTAGACAATCTCCGGCCGTTTTTTCACCTTTTCCCTGAAGACAGCAAAGAATTTGTCGCTGAGGATGTTCATCAGCACCATGCTGAGTTGTTTTTCCAGCTCCTTGTCAGTAATATCATTCGTGGTACAGATCATGTTGATCAGGTACTGCAGAAATCGCCCCTGGATCATGTTCGCCAGGAACTGGCTGTTCGTCTCATCCAGTCTGGGAATTTCCCCCTCTTTCTTTAGCTGTACAAGGCAATTTCTCATGGCCTGGGTGTATGGATTCAGCTTCGGCGGTTCCATGACAATCATATCTAGTCAGTGAGTTGATATTGCTGGGCCAGCTTGGTAAAAACCGGTAGTGAGCGCTCAATCATTTCGGTCTCAAAGCAGTAGCTGAGCCTGAAGTATCCCGGCATGCCGAAGCCGGACCCCGGTACCAGCAACAGGTTCAATTCCTGGGCTGCCTCTATAAATGCAAGATCATCTTCAATGGGGCATTTGGGAAACAGGTAAAAGGCACCACCGGGTTTCACACAGGTAAAGCCGATTTCTGTTAAGTGATTGTAAAGAATATCCCGATTGGTCTGATAGGGTTTCAGGTCAACACAGACATCCCCGACCAGAGGTAGCAATCGCTGCATCAGAGCTGGGGCATTGACAAATCCGAGAATCCGTAATGACAGCACTGCTCCTCCGTTCAACAACTGGTGATCCTGATGTTTTGGCGAAATGGCAATGTAGCCGATCCGCTCTCCGGGCATGGCAAGGTCTTTGCTGTAAGAGGTGGCCACAATCGAATTCTCGTAGTGGGGAAATACAGAGGGTGCGGGTTCTTCGTAGACAATTTTACGGTATGGCTCGTCTGAAATGAGGGAGATCGGCTGTCCAAATTCTGCTGACTTTTCCCTTAGAATGTTGCCCAACTGATCCAACTCATCGCTTGTGTAAACAACCCCTGTCGGGTTGTTTGGGGAGTTGATCAGCACCGCTTTTGTTTTGGCTGTAATCCCTTTTTTCAGGGCGTTAAAATCCAGACGGAAGTCATCCTTTGTGTCTACGGCACAAACGCTTCCGGCATAGTTGCCGACATAAGCGTTATATTCCATGAAATAGGGCCTGAAAACAATGACCTCGTCGCCGGGGTTGAGAAGGGTCTTGAAGATAACGTTCAGGGCCCCGCCGGCGCCAACGGTCATGATGATATCGTTCTCGCTGAAAGAAAGCCCGCTGTCAGTTGCGAGCATTTTTGCCAGATATTGCCTGGTTGCCGGGTATCCGGAATTGGGCATATAGCGGTGCGTTCCCTTCTCGTTGCTTTGAACAAGTTTCAACAGGTTTTGCTGAACTTCCGGTGGCGGCTCGAAAATGGGGTTGCCTATACTGAAATCAAATACGTTTTCTTCACCATACAGCTGTCGTCTTCGGTCTCCCTCTTCAAACATCTTTCGAATCATGGAAGAGTTTTCCATGGTGGTTTCAATCTGTTTGGATATTCCCATATTTCCTGCGTATCCCTATATATTGGATTATCGTTTAGATACGGTTACAGAACTCAACTCTACCGTACAACCGGAAACACTAGCAGTACGTTTGTTATTATACACTCTTAAGTGCCGGCTCTACAAGTAGGCTTTTATCAGTGTATCCTTAAGATAGTCAAACGCCTCATCAACATCATCAAAAAATCTGAATAGATCCAGATCTTTGGCACCGATAACCCCCCACTCAATCAAAAACTCAAAATTAAGGAACCCTTTCCAGAACTCCTTTCCAAAAAGAATAATGGGGATTGTTTTTTTAATTTTTTCCGTCTGGATGAGTGTCAGGATCTCGAAAAGCTCATCCATGGTCCCGAAACCGCCGGGAAAGGCAACCAAGGCTTTAGCCAAATAGGCAAACCAGAATTTGCGAATGAAAAAGTAATGAAATTAAAACGAGAGTTGGTGCGACTGATAAGGGTTCGGGGCTTGTTCAAATGGAAGGCTGATATTGAAACCAATGGACTCACCATTGGCCTGTGTGGCGCCGAGATTGGCCGCTTCCATCATTCCGGGACCGCCACCAGAACAAATATGAAACCGTTTCTCTTTTTGAGGAATAGTCACGGACCATTCTGTCAGTTTCCGTGCGAGAGCGGCAGAGTGGTCATAATATTTTGACAGTTTCAATGCCGCTTGCGCTTTTGCCATTCGCTCATCGATATTCGCATCAAAGGATGTTCCGCTTTGTTTTTCCTGTTTTATTGCCTCAAGGGCTTTTTGTGCATCCACCTGGGAGACCGACCGGGCTGATCCGAAAAAGACAATGGTGTTTTCGATGTGATTCTTTTCAAATTGCGCTTTGGGCGCAGTCAGTTCGCAGAGAATGCGGATGTTCCTGGCCTCCGGGCTGTTAAGAAATTCAGTGTTTTTATAAGTCTTCTGGCGCCAGAATTCGGTATCATTCATAGGGGATGCCCCTGCTCAGGTTGGTGTTGTCAATGCGGGCCATTTTCTGCAAACATGATGATTACAGCATGAGCGCACGACTGTTTCCAACTATTATACACGGAATAAACGTGCAGTCATGGATTTATTGACGTGGATGTTGATGATGATAAACAAAAGAGAAGAATTTACGATTTGAGATGTCTAGATTGTTCGTCGCTCTCGATTTGCCTCAGGAGCTGAAAAATCAAATCAGAGAGTTATGTGCATTCGGACTGCCCGGTTTAGCCTGGGTAGACACAGAACAACTTCACCTCTCGCTGAGGTTTATTGGTGAGGTAAATGAACATGAGTTTGATCGAATCAAAACCTGCCTGCTGAAAGTGCAACAGGTCTCTTTTCCTCTGACCCTGAGAGGCGTTGGGACATTTCCCCAGGGAAAAATACCATGGGTGACTACTTAGCTCATTACGATCTGTTCCGGGCAGAACCCTTCTCTGTGGACGGCTTTTCACTCTACTCAAGCCGGCTGATGCCGAGTGGCGCAAAATATAATAGAGAGGCGGAATACCCGCTGAAATAGAAATGGCAAACAAATTCATCGTAAGAAACCGCAAGGCCTGGCATGAGTACGAAATCATGGAACGGTTTGAAGCCGGGATATCCCTGGTCGGGACAGAAGTAAAAAGCGTGCGGGAAGCGAAAGTGAAACTGGTGGATGCTTTTTGCCAGATTAGCAATAACTATCAACTGAGTATCCACCAGATGGAGATCAGTCCATACGAATTTGGCAATATTCACAATCATAAGGCGGATCGCGTTAGACCCCTGCTGATGCACAGAAAAGAGATTATCAGACTGTTTTCAAAGGTAAAAGAAAAGGGGTTGACGCTTATTCCACTGAGCTTGTACTATAAAGGCGGTAGGGTTAAGGTTGAGATTGCCCTTTGTCGTGGTAAAAAGCTTTATGACAAAAGGGCATCATTGAAGGCAAAGGATGACAAGCTGGATATGGATCGCGCCATGAAGAACCTGAACCAGTAAAACTGCAGTAATTTCCAACCTCCCGGGGGTGAACAGGATTTCGACCTGGATGAGATATTAATAGTGTCAGCAAGTAGTGGTTAGACGAAGGGCCACTATAAAAATCGTCTGAATATTTTATTTGCTAAAAATAGCGATTATACTCTTAACAGTGCTGCTATAGCAGCATAGTTCGAGAGCGCGAAGCCTGCCACGCCTGATAAGCAGGAATTCGCGTCATTTTATCAGGCTCAGCTTTGCTGTCTCCCACTGGCGGTAAAGTAAAATCTAAATGGGTGGTCGGGCCTGAGGTTGTCAGTAACCAAGACGGTTTCGACGAAACATAAAAACCTGACTAAACTTGTAGAAAGCTATTAGTTCCATCTTTGGGACGTGGGTTCGATTCCCACCACCTCCACCAAGTCCACCTTTTTTACCCAATAT
This sequence comes from bacterium, assembly GCA_029940215.1. Classification (GTDB taxonomy): domain Bacteria; phylum SAR324; class SAR324; order XYD2-FULL-50-16; family XYD2-FULL-50-16; genus JAHJRI01. Next base: position 11,437 of record JAOZRE010000131.1, read on the forward strand.
ATTCAG
>JAOZRE010000515.1 GCA_029940215.1 bacterium
GTTCCTTTTTTTACCTTCTTTTTTGTAACATTTCCTTTTTTGCGGGGTCGCAATTTCTTTTCAATTTTGCCTTCTTTCCGAAGACGATAAATACCTGTTTTGAAGGCGCTGTAGTCTAATTTCGGACGCCTTGTTTCACAGAATTGTTTTTGAGTACCATCAAATTTTTGAAGTTTCTTGTAATAGCTGAGGTAGTCTATGCTTGCCATTGTAAATATTGGTGTTTAGTGTTGTTTTTTGCCTTCAAAATGTTACTATCTTTAAGCTCTCGCCAAATTCATATGTTTTCCTGAATCCGGCCCATTTAATCGCAGCAATATTTCCTGGTTCTGAGAGCTGCCTAATCCTTTCCCCGTTGTCCAGATTGATTAAAGGTCGCCATGAATGACCTAATACTACCAACCACACAACAGGCAAGCATGGGCTCTTAAGGTAGCACTAGGTTCTTTCCCACCATGTTTGTCCTGAAATCATTTAATACAGCCATCTTGCACAGATCTTTTACCATTAGCACATTTTTTTTATGGCCATCAAGCCCCACAGGAATTTTATTTATGAATAGGAACCAGAGAGGAACAGCAATGTATGGAGTAAGTGGGATTTTGTTAGTTTCGAATTTGGTCTTTGATATGGCGGTCGATCTCGTTTTTGTCAGCAAAGATAATGTGAACATGCTGCTAATAAAAACATGATTACATTAGCGATTAATCAACGAACATCTTAAGAAAATTCGTCCCTAACCAAATGAGTGGTCTGAAGTCATTCTTGTCTTTGATTGAAAGTATCTTGAAATCGGCCGACCACTTTTATGATTTCATCAAAATCAGGTACTTCGCCATAGAACATTTCCTGCTGCATGTTGTTGTAGTCCGACCGCCATTTCAGCAGTTCGGATTCTGTTGGAATTAGTCGAAGCTGTCCTGGCACCAGGGTCGCATAATCCACCCAGGAATATCGGAAGTATATTTTGCGATGATCGGCAACGCGCCAAAATAGATCGATATCTGCAGCAGCGCTATCAGCGATTCCTGCCTGGATCAGGCGATACAGGTCATAATAGTGGCGGGCCAAATATTCCTTTTGGGCGCCTCTGCCACCTGGGCGAAAAGTCTCTTCATGTAGCAGCATGGCTTTCTCCCAAAATGTGCGCTTTGGCAACACCGCGCGTACTTCGACTGCTGAGTCTGGTAGCAGGTTGGGAAATGCGTCGTTGATATATGGGGTTATTTTGATCGTCTCAATTGGTTCCGTATCGGACCGGGCACCCATTTCAATTTTCACTGATCGTCGCAGGTATGCGGCCTGTTCCTGGAATACGGTCGGGTAGAAAAACAAAAGGGTTTGCTGGTCGTGATCTTCCGGGTCATCAGTTAATTCCCAGATGAGGTCAGCTGGAATCCGGGTGGCTATGGCGTCTTGTAGAGCAGGTTGAATGTTGATTTTCACGTACTGTTGACAGGCATTGCGTAACTCATTGAGCCGTTTTTTTGTCTGCTTTTTACTGGGAGCTGCTTCAGGAGCCTTATCTCCTTCGAATCCGATTGCGGCCCGACTAATGACAATGTCGATGTCTTCTGAAAAACGCTCGATGAGCTTCCACCCTTTTGAGAGTGAGGTTCCTCCTTTAAATGTGAGGTGTTTTCCCCAAATTGGCTGTTGAAACAACTGATCGAGCATCCAGCAGACCCAGAAATCTTTTTCGACGGCCACATCAACCAGGTTCAGCTGTGCTCCCGTTTGGCTGAACACCAAACGTCGGCGCTCTTCCGGCAACTGAATAAACGCCTTCATTCAGAGCCTCCTCTAGCGGATAGTTGACGAAAAATATCAGCGATCCAGGCGGGTGCATATCGAATGTCTTTGAGCAATTTGGCTTTGGCATCTACATCAAGACGACGATTCAGCTGGGAAATGATCTGGTCGTTGACACGTTGTTGCCCAAGGTGACGAAGGGCCTGGATCACAAGCCCACTTATTCTACCGGCAGTTGCCATGTTGCGCGGTGTGGTCTGCTTGAGGGTAATATGTCTGTTACCGACCTGAACTGTGCGGGGTAGTCCGTCAGTCAAAAAAGCCACTTTCATTGGTACTTGAGTTGTCAGCCCCAGTAGATTTGCTGCATAAGCACCTGTCGGTTGCATTCGTGTGGCATCTCTGCCTGCCAGGGCTTTAGCAATGGCTTCCACAGAGGGCTGTATGACTCCCAACTCGGGATCGATCTCTGGGTAGTCATAGAGTCCCCGAGCCAATTGGCGAATAGACCCTTTTTGTTTGTATCGTTTCAGTGCGGAAGCGATTGCGTTGCGGCTGCCCAGGTCCTTAAAATGATCTGGGGTGAAGACCCAACCCTTGCCATGTCCATATATTCTGCTAATAATCTGAATATCTGTGGTATTTTTTCTTTTTTTCATGTTATTTCTGACATAAATATTGGGGTGTTTTTGTGTCAGAACTATAGACGGTTCAACGCAACATGTCGACCCCTTTTGATATTATGTCTCAATCAATTGTGATTTATTGAGGGTCAATCATTCTCGTCTCCAATATTATTATCAGACTCAGATTCATTAATTACCTGATAGATTCAGTAGGGATTTAATTGTTTCAATATGAGGATGCAGAGAAAGGATATTCGTATAGTAATCTGTTCGCAATGTACGGACAAAGGGATGCCATAGCATCTCAGACACCACCGTAGTTATCCCCCTCTGTTTTAATTCCCTTGGTTAACACATAGGTCAACATCAGCGGATTCCTCTGCCGAATCACCGGTCATATCTCCTATTACACTTTTCTGGGGCTAACCTGGGGTGAAAACAGGTAATCCATACAAATCCATTTGACGTACCCTTGTATTTCTCTTTAAAGTTCTCTTGAAAAATAATTCTGATGATTTTCCCATATCATTCTCCTGACAACTCGCAATCAAGGTTGAAAAGATGAAAGTAAAACTTCTGGTTATTTCCCTAGTACTGGCTTTTTTATTCAGCAATCTGCAAGCAGCGGAGTCATCCTCTAATC
>JAOZRE010000516.1 GCA_029940215.1 bacterium
CTGAAAACCTGAATCAGAATAATAGTGTGGATTAAATACAGGTACAGGGAATGATGTCGTATTAGATTTTTTAAATTATATGTGGTAGTTTATAGATCGTGGCAGATCGTTCGAGAAGCAAAAATCTTAACTAAGCAGGGTTACACTATGACGGTGGCGAAAAACATAAAAATTCTCCTGGTTGAAGACGCAAAAACGATGCGTAAAATCGAGATGAATATTTTGAAATCTATAGGATACGAAAATATTCTTGAAGCCAATGACGGAGCAGAAGCAGTTGATATTCTCAACAACACAGATGGAATTAATCTGGTGATTAGTGATTGGAATATGCCGAATATGGACGGTTATGAACTGCTGGTCGCTATTCGACAGAATGAGCAATACAAGGAAGTTCCATTTATCATGGCAACAGCACAAGCTGACAGGAAACAGGCTCAGAAAGCTGAAGGGGCTGGATGCAACGGATTCATTCCCAAACCATTTGCCGCCGATGAGCTGAAAAAAATGATTGCTGTTGTTTTCGGTGACGAAAGGAGTGATACCGAGAGTGCAGATGCCGCAGGCCCTCAAAAGACAGCATCAGGTAAAGCAAAGTTGAGAGTGGCGCATATACAGATCACAGACCACCTTATTCTCGGTGTTCTAAAAAGTTGGATTGAGCAAGGTGAAATTGAACCCAAACACTACGAACTGGAAACACAATGCATGGCAGGCTGGAATCCGGTTGAGCAAGCTCTTGAAAAAGGTGATGTTGATGCAGCCTTTGTCCTGGCACCCATCGCCATGGATCTTTTTCATTTTGGAACTCCCATCAAAATGGTGTTGCTGGCGCATCGCAATGGAAGTATATTTGTGCGAAATAAGCAGGGGGACTATCAGGAGCCTTACGGAGATTTTTTCAAGCAGAAATCAGTTTTGATTCCACATAAGATGTCGGTTCACCATATGCTGACCCATATGTTTTTCAATCCCATCAATATCAAACCCAGTTTGGATAAGGATGCTGATGTCGACATCAACCTTGAGGTTGTGGCACCGATCAATATGACCCCTTTCATGCAAGAAAACGATGAAGTGGGTGGTTTTGTTGTTGCCGAACCGATGGGATCAAAGTCGATAGCCGCTGATGTGAGTGAAAAACTGTTTCTCTCCAGTGAAATCTGGCAGAATCACCCCTGCTGTGTAGTCACAGTTCGCAATGATTTCAGCGAACCCAATTCCGAAGCGGTTCAGGAATTTGTGGAGCATCTGGTGAAAGCCGGGAAGTTTGTTGCTGAAGATGGCGCAATGGCAGCATTTGCCGCTGTCAGGTTTCTGGATCCTGACAAAAAACTCGACCTTAAGGTTAAGGTTCTAAAGCAGGTTCTGACAGATCCCCTGGGAATCACAACAGACAATCTTTATCCCGTTAAAGCGGACCTTGATCAAATGCAACGCTACATGCACGATAATATGGGCGTTGGTAACCTGATCGATATGGATAGTTTTGTTGATACGCAGTATGCAGATTGTGCCTGCTCCGATTTTGACCCAGTCAGCCACTCTGCCGACCTTCTCAACACGGAAGAACAAATCATGTCACTCCTCTCTCGCAGCAACTGATTCAAAAAGGGCACCACTCAGTGGATGATTGAGCTGATCCTATCTTCATCCACTGCCACCCCTCTCATTCACTGCTTGGCAATTCGACCAGAGAGGTACATGAACCGTTCAGGTAGTTGTAAACCAGTTTCTCAGAATCAATCAGTGTTCTCAGCGCGGTCTTGCAGTCTTTCTTGTTCACTCCCTTGTCCTTATGCTTATCAGTCATTACCTTGAACACGTCCTGCGGTTTGTAACGTTCTACGCCTTTAGTTTCAACTATCAGATTGTACATCTCGTCCGCGAGTGTTTGAATATCCATGCCCATTTTAACCCCCTCAGTTTCACTAAATAGTTTCAGCCCCACCTGTTTCAGGCATATGCCTATAAGCAGTTTAAGGAAACCAACCGAAAATCGCAAGTCATAAAGAGCAGAATCCCATTGAAATTGTGTGCAGGATTACAATATTGTCAAGTGTCCCAGTACATCAGCGCAGAGCCGTTTCCAGCGGGCCAGACCAGCTTCCCATCTTTTTGCGTCAACTCAGCCTTCAGCAGCGATACAAGATAATCATCATACTGATCTGTTTCCCTCACACCTAGTCTATTCTTTACTTCATCCAATGCTTCTTCCAGGGAGTCATTGGACCAAGATTTCCAGGTTTTTCCAGTCTCCATCAGGACATTTGGATATATTCCCATTTGAAGAAGGACATTGTATAGAACCTGAAAACAGGGACTGTCGTAGGGCTGTCCCATAGTTCGCTGTGCAGCTCTGGCCATAATGGTGTCGGCAAATAGTACCCTTGAAACCACGAAACAACCTTTACGCGAAATCGATTTCATTTTTTTAATAAACGATTTAATATCCGTTTCGCCATACATAGAGTGTGAAGCCAGCGTATAGTCATGGGGTTCAATATCGATTCCCGGCCAGTTGCCTTTTACCAGCTCAACATTGTTGACATTCCCAGCTTTGATCGTTTCGGTTAACATCTCTCCCATGTCATCAGATGGTTCGAGGGCTGTTATCTCCCTGGCATACGGCGCTAAAAAGGCGCACCAGTCTCCAATGCCGGCGCCAATATCAAGCAGCGTCGAGTTCGGGTTGTTTTCCAGTGTCGATGCAATAAAAAGGCGACTGGAAGCGGGCTCTGACTGACCATTTCCCGCTTTATTTTTGAAATGATTCACTTTACGTTTCCAGTAACTTTTATCCCGGCATTGTTTGCTCCGGCTGGATGCCTCCCCCTTCAATTCCACAAGTTCTTTCCAAAAGTTAAACCAATCTGTCAGTTGTTCCATTTTTCCCTGTTTAATACTTCAGCCACGACTTACAAAAAATCCATGTGGCCAAGATTTTATATATTAGATACTGAGCTCCCGGATTCCCCGGAAACTCAGTTCCATGTAGAATTTTGTTATAAAACAGT
>JAOZRE010000517.1 GCA_029940215.1 bacterium
TGAAAAAATTGAATCTTTGTAAATACAGGCAAAATTCAATCGTATCTATTTGGAGATAATAAATTTTCTTATGACTGTTGTCTTATCTGGCGAGCAAAGGGTATCCTGTTTTTTGAAGAGAACAATGAAATTTATGGAAATGAACAGTATTCTGTATAGCAATTGCAGAGCCTTCATAAAAAAAGGAGACCCAATCAATGACACGGTATGCAGAGAACTACAAGGCCATTGAAACCAGCACAATATACGACGAGATTATTCAAAAAGGAAAAACATATACCTCCCCCTCCGTGAAGACATTTGAAGCCTATTCAAAACCGCTATCGCCGGTAAAAGGGGATGGCCAGTATTTGTGGGACGTGGACGGGAAAAAATATATCGATTTAATGGCCCAGAATCTGTGCATCAGTGTGGGATACTGCCATCCCCTGGTAAACAGTGAAGTCAAAAAACAAATGGATATGCTGACCCACTCCACAGCCATGTATGTTCATTCAGTAGCTGTGCATTACGCCGAGGAACTGGCAGCCAGGTTCCCTGAAGGTCACGACTGGGTGGTTCATTTGGTGAATAGTGGTGCCGAAGCTGTTGATGTGGCAGTGATGATGGCCAGGGTCTATACGGGTAACAATCCGATGATTGCGCTTCGCACTGGTTATCATGGTGTTCAGGGACCGGCCATGTCACTGACCGGCATTAACACCTTTCACCAGAACATACCTCTGGATCCGGGGGTGCTGCATGTAGCTAATCCACATCCGTACCGTGGTATATTCGGAGACGCCATCGATGGCTATCTGGGCGAAATCGATCGGACCATAGAGTCATCGACTTCGGGGGAAGTGGCAGGATTCATCGTTGAGCCGATCCAGGGGTTTGGTGGCGTCATTCCCATGCCTGAAGGCTACTTGCCCGGCGCTTTTGAGCGCATTCGGGCGGCCGGTGGCTTGTGTATTGTCGATGAGATTCAAACGGGTTTCAGTCGAACCGGTGATCACTTTTGGGGATTTCAGGCGGACGATGTTGTTCCGGATATCATTGTGCTGGGTAAAGGGATCGGTAATGGCTTTCCCCTTTCAGCCGTTGTGGTCAAGCGTGAGGTGGCAGAAGCCACGGCCGGAAAGAAATGGTTCAATACCTATGGCTCTAATCCCATGAGTTGTGCCGCGGGACGAGCAATACTCAGGGCTATCGATGAGGACGGTACCATGCAGAATGCCAGAGAAACCGGGGCCTATTTAAAGGGAAAACTGGAAGCGCTTAAGGACAAGTTTGATGTGATCGGGGATGTAAGAGGACGGGGTCTCATGATGGGTGTTGAACTTGTCACGGACAGGACTTCGAAGAAGCCTGCCGAAGCAGAAACCGCCCGCGTGGTGGAAACGGCAAAAGATCTGGGAGTGGTTATTGGAAAGGGCGGTGCTTTGGGTAACATACTTCGCATTAATCCACCGCTTTGTATTCAGAAAGAGGACATGGATGTTGTGGCGGAGGTTCTGGACAGTTGTTTCCGAAATTTCTAACATTATTCCCGACTGTGCTGACATCCATTAATGCCTCACGGTCAGCTGTGACAGAAGGGAGTGGCTTAAATCCTAGACCCATGATCAATAGACAATCTTCGCTCGATATTTCCCCAGGGATTCACCGAACCAGAGTTTAAAGGCGTGTTGGAAGCTGCTGATATCAGAATATCCAACCAGATAGGCAATTTGAGACGCATTCAGCCCCTGTTTTAAATAGGTTTCAGTCAGGGATTTTCGAATATTGATCAGCAATGTCTTAAACGAAGTGCCCTCCTCTTTTAAGGAACGATATAGGCTACTGCGACTTATTTTAAGCTCATCGGCAATTGAATCAAAGTTCAGGTTTCCAGTCGGCAAATGCTTTATAATATTTTGTTGAACGCGGGTTGTTATCTGACGACCATCAGACAAACATTTCAGATCGAGGTCCGCCTGCTTTTTAAGAACCGCCAGAAGATGCGGGTCGGAGGATGTAAATGGCTTCAACAATGGCTGTTTTTTGAGTGTAACACTGTTTTCGTTCTGCTCAAACAGTACCGGTGAACCAAAAAAGTCCTCATATACCTTTATCTTAGTTGGGCAACGATGTTGAAAACGAACTTCCTCCGGATTAAATGATTTGTGAATGAGCCGTCGGCCAAAATATATCAAGGAGGAGAGATTGTATTCGGGCATCCAGATATTCTGGTTGGCCAGAGAGGTGTTCAAATAATTGATTGTCACAAACTCACTATCTTTTTTCAGTTCAAACTGGTGGGCTTCACAGATCAGTCTGGCATAGCGAATGAAGTTCTCCAGAGATTCCAGCCCGTTCACACTGTTTAAACAGATATAATTGCTGAAGTGTGTCAGGTTGCGCCCATAGGTTCTTCTCAAATGAATGGCTAAGGCCGGATCACCTGTAACCTTGACCGCAAGCTCCCAGAGCATCAATACAGAACGGAGTGGCGTCTGAAGCTCCGGATCACCGACCCGGGATGGCTCGATGCCCGTTTTTTTTTCGATCTCTTCAGGTGTAACCCCATGATCACGAAGGCAATCCAACAGCACATGCACAACCACAGCAGCTGTCATTATCTTCAAAACCATTGTATCCCCTCAAACGCACAATAGTTCGGCATTCGAATAACCCCACACCTCCCATATTGCCATATTTTCTTTCTACCCTTCCGAAAGCCTTCAAATTGAATTCAAATAGCAGAAAAGTGAATCCATTTAACATATAGATTCCACTGTTTTTTCGTTTACATTATAGACATTCGATCTGGTGGTCAATCGGTATATAATCGTATAAGAAGACCTCAAAACTGAAAAACAGAAGATCTGTCGCAAGATCAATGGCAAAAAATGGAGGCGGGAAGAAATGAAAAAACGAACAATTATAATTCTGGGTATTTTGTTTGGCTTTATGCTGGCGGTGCCCATCAGCCTGAAAGTGATAAAATGGAAATCTGAAAATCGAGGGGTCATCGTCAACCAT
>JAOZRE010000518.1 GCA_029940215.1 bacterium
TGTAAAAATTTCTACACCAATAGGTAAAACCGTCTCATCAATATCGAAACAGGGAGAATGAACTGGTATTATTCCGTGTTTCTCCAAGTTTTTGCTGCATCCGATACGTATCATAGCCCCTGGAACAGCCTTAGTAAATAGTGCAAAATCTTCACTTCCCATAGTGGGCGGAGAAAAAATTACATTTTGTTTGCCCAGAGTTTTTTCGGCTGAATTAAACAACAGATTAGTTGCGGTTTCATCATTAACTACCGCCGGAATGCTGTTTTCTGTTAATATATTTAAATCAGCTTCCACACGGAAGGTTTTTTCTATACCTTCAACTATTTCTGAAAGACGTTTTAAGATCAGTTCAAGAATTTCCTCTTTTAAGGCCCGAATTGTTCCTGTCATCATCACCTTATTTGGAATAATATTAGGTGCCGACCCGGCATGAAATTCTCCTATGGTTACTACTCCTGAATCAAGAGGATTTGTGTTTCGACTGATTATTGACTGGACAGCGGTTATAAAATTGGCACCGGCATTAATCGGATCAACTCCCAGATGGGGACCCGCACCATGGCATCCGCTGCCCTTTACTGTCAATTGGAAGCAGCTATTTATGGCATGGCTTATTCCTTTATAAAGGTCCACCTGACCTGTTGGCAGCATTGGACTCATATGACAGGCAAGGATCATGTCAAAGGAAGGGCGTTCAAGTACTCCTGCCTCTATCATCCGCAAGGCACCTGAAAGTTTTTCTTCGGCTGGTTGGAAAATAAATTTGATCTGCCCCTTTAAACTATCAAGTGCATCTGACTCAATCAGATTCTTTGCTGTTCCAAGCATTATAGTAGTATGCGCATCATGACCACAGGCGTGCATTATGTTTTCATTTCTTGATCGGTAGGATGTCAGATTTTCTTCTGAAATGGGCAGTGCGTCAATATCAGCTCTCAAAGCGATCGTCTTACCATTCTTTTTACCGCGAAGCAATCCGACAACCCCTGTATCAAGGCCATCTATTTCAAGAATTTCCACTCCCAAATTCTTAAGTATTTCTGTTATTTTTTCAGTCGTATGGAACTCTTCATGGGCAATTTCCGGATACATATGAAAGTATCTGCGTGTCTCTTTAAGCCATTCATAAAGGTGATGTTCTTTGAATATATCGCAATGTGGCATGATAATGCTCTCTTTCTATTGTAAGTTATTTACTATTGATCAAGATGGTTAGTACTTTATGTTTGATAGAGATGACACTCCACACAGCCACTATCAAGTGATACTGGCTTCGGAGCCTTTGTTCTGCAAATATCCATTACTTGGGAACAACGTGGGTGAAAAGTACAGCCAGGTGGAAGATCGATGGGGTTGGGAAAAGCAACACCCAGATTGGCATCAGCCACTCCTTGACCTGGTTTAGGCAGAAGAACTGACTTCAAAAGCGCCTGGGTATAGGGATGCCGCGGTTGGCTGAAAAGACGACCACACTCATTTTCTTCAACCACTCGTCCCAAATACATTACCGCAACCCGATTGGATAGATGCTCAACTACTGCCAGGTTATGGCTGATTAAAAGATAAGTTAGTCCCAATTGATTTTTGAGTTTCAAAAGCAAGTTGAGAATTTGTGACTGTACCGATACATCCAGGGCCGAGGTGGGCTCATCGCAAATCACTATCTGCGGATTCATTACAAGGGCGCGCGCAATTGCCACTCGTTGTCGCTGACCACCTGAAAGCTGATTAGGATAGCTGTTATAAAAACGCCGTGGCAAACCCACTGCTTCAAGCATTTCCTCAACTTTTTGTTTTCGATCCTTCTTGTATCCTACTGTGTGTACTGAAAGGGGCAAGGAGATGCTTTGTCCTACAGTCTTTCGGGGGTTGAGCGAGGAGTATGGGTCTTGGAAGATTGGTTGAACCTTGCTTGTGATTTCCAAAAGGTCCCAACCGGCAACAGCTTGGTTTTCAATAAATATCTCGCCTTTACTAGGACGTAAAAGCCCCAGAAGCATCATAGCCAATGTGGTTTTTCCGCAGCCCGATTCACCCACCAGACCCAACACTTCACCACGATGAATCTTTAAAGAAACTTCATTCACTGCCTGCAAAGGTTTTTTCCCCCGAAAAATACCCTGATTGACCATAAAGGTACGCGATACCCTGCGTAACTCCATTACTGGTTTGTCGGATAAGGCACTTTGAGTGTCAGCAGTTGGATACAGATTCATGAGTGTGCCACCTCCCTGGCATTTTGAATACAGTTTTCAGGTGTCATCAGACAACGATAACCGCGGCCCGGGCTTAGAGACTGGATGGTTATATCTTCCGTTAAACAAGCCTCTTTGACGTATGTACACCGGTTAGCAAAACTGCAGCCCACCTGATCGCCGATTAAAGTTGGTACCTTTCCGGGAATAGACCCCAGAAAAGTGCCTCGTTTGGTTTTACCCGGTATGGGAATGCAATCCAAAAGTCCCTGGGTATACGGATGCATAGGATCTTCAAAAATATCAGTAACAGAACCGATCTCCACAAACTGACCGGCGTACATTACAGCCACCTTGTGGGCTACTGATGCTACCACTCCCAGGTCATGAGTGATAAGTATTTGTCCCATCTGAAACTCGCTTTGGATCCCTGCCAACAGGTTTAGAATCTGGGCCTGAATGGTCACATCCAAAGCGGTAGTAGGTTCATCGGCAATGATCATCTCTGGTCCGCACATAAGGGCAATAGCGATCATCACCCGTTGCCTCAAACCTCCGGAAAGTTGGTGGGGATACTGTTTTAGGCGGCTGGAAGCTGCGGTGATACCAACCTTCTCCAGTAAAAAAACAGCTCGCTCGGTCGCTTTATGGCGGCTAACCCTTCGATGGCGCAGGAGGGTTTCGATGAGCTGTTCGCCAATCGTGTAGGACGGATTAAGCGATGTCATGGGTTCCTGAAAGATCATGGACATCTTGTTGCCCCGAATGTCGGATATCTGTTCGGCATTCAATTTGTTAA
>JAOZRE010000132.1 GCA_029940215.1 bacterium
AATTATCGCGAAGAGTACCTGAGTTCCCTTTTTAATCATTATCGCCTCTTTGAATCAGCCCTATCCGATTGGGAAATCTATGTGAAATACACTGGAGGGAACAGGCCTGACACACGCTATCCCAAGGCAACATCAAGTATCATCATCACCGAAAAACCTGTCATTGTTGCCATCGTCACCAAATCGATATTTGATTCGATTCGTTGGGATTCTGGTATCAATTCTTCCACAACAACAAAAATCATGGCACCAGCAGCGAAACAAAGTGCATATGGAAGAATATTTTGCATACTTAACACAAATATCGCTCCAGCAACACCTGCAATAGGCTCAACAATACCGGATGCCTGACCCATGAAAAAACTCTTCCATTTCCCCACACCTTCTCTTCTTAGTGGCATTGATACGGCTGTCCCTTCAGGTAAATTCTGGATCCCAATCCCGATGGCTAACGCAACTGCTCCACCAATGGTTGCTGAAGGAAGATTAGCGGCCACGGCACCAAACGCAACCCCAACCGCCAGACCCTCGGGAATGTTATGAAGCGTTATAGCAAGTACCAGAAGGGTGCTTCGCTGCCAGGACGTCTTAACACCTTCACTTTCTTCTAAGCCTAAACCCAGATGAAGGTGGGGTAAAAATTTATCGGTCAATCTCATGAAAACGCCTCCCCCCATAAAACCGATAACGGCGGTTAACCAGGGAATGTGTCCTAATTCTTCTGCCATTTCCAAGCCTGGCGCTAGAAGAGACCAGAAACTAGCCGCAATCATCACGCCCGCAGCAAAGCCAAGCAATGAGTCCATTAGTTTCTGATTGAAATCTTTTGTAAACAGCACCATTGCCGCTCCTGCTGCAGTAAGTCCCCAGGTAAAGAGAGTGGCGATGAACGCTTGCATGACAGGACTAAACTGTTGAATAAATTCGATCATTTTATCACCTTGTCATAAGTAATACCGTAAAAGCTGGATCCAGCAGTTCTTTGATGAGATTAAGCAATGAGCGGGAACTGAAACCATCATCTTAATAAGATCAGAACTATCATAATTTGAAAGATCATGTCCACGAACGGGTGAACGTAACACTGTAAATAAGAGTCGGCTATTTGTTCAGTCCTGATTCTCAATCTGATTTAGCGAAGTAAAATTGAAAGATGGCAAACTATCTATCTTACAGTCCTTTAATATAACCGGAGAAGAGGAGCGATTAGGCATCATAAACAACATCGAGAAGTTCTACAACAGTTATCGACTTCATTCGACTTTGAGGTATCAAAGATCAGGTGATTTTGAAAAAAAATCATGAATATTGCAGCTTAACTTTGTATCCATTTTTACTTGATCTCATCATTTCCGGGATCCTATTGAATCAGGACATGGGCCAGGGAATGTCAAACCCGCGGTGTTGCTCGTAGATATGAGACAGTTGCAAGACGCCGAGACCATCATAGCGCTTACCGATGATCTGCAGGCCGATCGGCAGACCATTTTCGGCGAAACCACAGCAAATACTGGATGCCGGCTGACCGGTCTGGTTGTACAATCCGGCGTATGCGATATGGGCAATGGGGTGATCATCATCTGCTCCCAGTGCTTCGGCTGCAAAGCCGACAGTCGGCATAACCGGAGAGATAATGTAGTCGTAATTCTTGAACTGTTCTCTGATAATGCTGCGGATCTGGTCAATCTTTGACATGGCACTCATCAACTGAACGCCACTGACATCCGTTGCCCCCTGCACCCACTGGGCAATATAGGGCAAGACCTGCTGTTTCTGCTTGTCATCAAGGGTGTCAAATTCCAGATAACTGCGCACCATAAAATACTGCTCAACCGCTTCCATGGGGTCGAAATCGAAGGTCAGGCTGACCGGTTCCAGAATTGCCCCGGCTTCTTCAAACACTCTGGCACCTCTTTTAACGGCTGTGCTTACCTCTTCAGCAACGGGAAGACCAAACTCCAGGTTCGCTAAAAGCCCCACTTTCAACCCTTTCAGATCGCGAACGAGACTGTTTTTATAGTCTTTGCCAGAATAGGGTAGAGCCCCAAAGTCCCGACGGTCCGGACGTGACAGGACGTTCATCAGGAGCGCGCTGTCTGCCACACTCCGAGTGAGTGGTCCGGCTGTGCGAATCGGGTCAGGAGGGATATGCGGGATCCGCCCGTTGGTGGGTTTAAAGCCGAAGAGTCCGCACTGTCCTGCAGGCAACCGTACTGAACCTCCGCCATCTGTTCCAATCGAACAGGGACCGATACCGGCAGCTACAGAGGCGGCCGCCCCTGCACTGGAACCTCCGGGACTGAAATCTGTATTCCAGGGATTGCGGACAATTCCATGGGCCGAACTGACACCACAGGCAAGCATGCCGATATCCGGCATGGCGGTTTTGGCAAAAATAATCGCCCCAGCTTCCTTGAGGCGGGCTGCGGGGGGTGAGTTTTCGGTATCAAGCGGCCGGTTCATATTCGCCTCGCATCCATGCCAGGACGGGAAACCATCCGCCTTGATGCTATCTTTAATGGTAATGGGTAACCCATCCAGAATACCAATGGGCTTATTTTGCTGCCAGCGCTGTTCTGATTCACGAGCCAGGGTCATTGCCCTTTCAGACGCCTGACCAAAAAGGGCGTTTATCTTCGGGTTAATGGCATCGGCCTGGACCAGAACCGCCTCCATTACCTCAACCGGAGAAAGTTCCTTATTCTGAAATGACTGGATCAGTTCATCTGCACTGAGGGTGCAAATCGGGTTTACCATTATTTTTAAACTCCATGGGACTCTTCAAGCCGTGATCGGATCTATCCGTGGTTCGGATACCCTCTTTTATTGATCTGCAATAATAATCCTTGTACCGGCATCTGCCAGGACCGGCAGCAATTCCGCAGAAATGTCTCTATCCGTCACCAGATTAGTGACATTACTAATATCACAAATTTTCATTAAAGCCGGTGTCAGCATCTTGGTGTGATCAGCCAGTATGGTCACTTCTCTGGCCTGTTTTATCATCATACGGGCGATCATCACCTCGTCGATCCGATAACGCATGATTTCTCCGGTAGCCAGAATGCCACCAACCGTCAACACCGCATGATCGACACTGAACTGCCTGAGCTGATTCAGAGCTATTTCACCCAGGGTTTCTGCCGTATCCAGTCGCAGCTCACCGCCGGCCAGAACAACAGAATGTCCCTTACCAACCATCCAAAATGATTGGGCAACCTGGAGTGAATTGGTAATGACCGTCAAATCTGACAAGGTGGACACCACCTCTGCAAACGAATCTGTCGTGGAACCGGCGTCGATCATCAGGCTCTGACCAGGTTTGAACAGCTTCTTCGCCGCCAGGGCAATCTGTTTTTTTTCATCCACCTGCTGAATGCTGCGCTTCTCAAATGTACCAAGGCCCGGTGTATCGGGAGCCACCGCCCCGCCATGTACTTTGACGACATGTCCCCGGCTGTGCAGGACGTTCAGGTCCCGACGGATGGTTTCCTCTGAGACATTCAGTTCATTTGCCAGATGAGAAATGGATTCCCGCCTGTTTTCCAGGATGAGCCGACTGATCGTTGAACGGCGTATTTCCGGAATTTTCATGTCAACTCTCCAACCCTATATTAGTTATCATTCCCTATATTATTTATCATTGTGACAGCTTACAGATAAATACCACACTTATCAACATAAAACCTCGTTTTTCTTGTGATATATTATTGTTTTTTTGTTGACAAATCTTGGTTTAGTTGGAAATATGCATTTACCATAAAAACGTTTTATTTATGCATTGTCGATTTAGTTTCGGGGACACAGATGAAACCGATGAATCTGCTCTTTATAGCCGCCGATCAATGGCGCGGTGACTGCCTTTCCATTGCAGGACATCCCACCGTGAGAACACCCCATCTGGATGCCATCGCAAAAGATGGCGTATTATTCCAAAACCACTTTGCCCAGTCTATTCCCTGCGCGCCCAGCAGAGCCTCTCTCTATACGGGTACATACCTGAACCGGCACCGTGTGATTGAAAATGGTGTTCCTCTGAACGCCGAGCTGGCCAATATCCCCCAGGCGTTTCAAAAACTCGGGTATGAGCCGGCATTGGTCGGGTATACGGATACAGCCCCGGACCCCAGACAATTTGTCCCAGACGACCCGGCACTGAAAGGAAACATTCGAATTCTTCCGGGATTTGATAATTTTTTGGGAATGTCCAGCGAACACGTTCCCCGGTACTGGGCCGGATGGCTGAAAGACCGCGGTTACCAGCTGCCGGATAATCTTCGGGATCTCTACTATGAACCGGTTAAGGACTATCCCGGTGCAGAGCGGCGCGGAAACACATTTGCCCCGGCGCCCTATAAAAAAGAGGAGAGTGATAGCGCCTTTCTGACTGACAGAGCCGAGCACTTTATCCGCGAATCTGCTGATCATCCCTGGTTTCTGCATCTAAGCTATTTCAGGCCTCATCGACCTTATCTCGCGGCTGAGCCATACAACCATATGTACGCCCCGGAATATGTTCCGGATTTCAAACGGCGGTCGAGCGTGGACAAAGAGGCCGCACAGCATCCATTCCTGGCCTATTTGCTGGACCAGGGGGCGAGAAACGGCTCGTATACAGAAGCGGCTTTTCCAAGAGATGACAATTCCATGCGGCAGCTGAGGGCGACATATTACGGTTTGATGACAGAGATCGATGACCATATCGGCCGGATCGTGTCCCTGCTGAAAGAGACCGGGCAGTTTGAAAATACCGTGATCATTTTTTTGAGCGATCACGGCGCCCAACTGGGAGACCATCACCTGATGATGCCGGAAGGATACTTTAATGAAAGTTTTCACGTACCCTTGATTATCCGCCTGCCGGAAAGCTGCACAGACAGGCAGCCAGGACAGATGGTAGATGCGTTCACTGAAAATATTGACCTGTTCCCGACCCTGATGAATCTTTTCGATGCTCCCATACCCCGACAATGTGCCGGCCGTTCCCTGATGCCTTTTTTGACCGGTCAAACCCCCGATAAATGGCGGTCCGAGGTACACTGGGAGGTAGATTTTCGATTAATGGATGTGGTTGAAGGGTATGACCCGCCTGACAAAGTATTGGGAATAGACAGGGATGATTGCATGTTCAGTTCTATACAGGATAAACAGTATAAATATGTCCATTTTGCAGGACTACCATCGCTTTTTTTCGATTTGCGGAGTGATCCCGATGAACAATTGAACCTGGTTGGACATCCGGATTATTCAGAACGGGTCCTTGAATACGCTCAGAAAATGCTGACATGGCGCATGAAAAACGATGAGCAGATGATGACCCATTTAGTTGTCAGTCTGGACGGTGTGGTGAACCTTGAATGAATGATTCAATCCGTCCAATATCCCTAACCCCTTTGTTTTAAGGTTCAGTCCTATTCGAAGTACAGGTGCAGAGTGGCACCTCAGTCAGCAGTATGCTGCCGGAGACCACCCGCACCTTTCAGGCATTAAACCCTCAAAATTGGAGGACCGGTAGATGAAAACAAAATTGATTACGCCAATGGCGCTCATCGGAATGTTTTTTTTCACCCTCTTGTTCGGCACTGTCCTGCCGACCAATGCTGATGCAGACAGTCACCGGGACTTCAAGGTGGCCGTGCAGAAGCTTCCGGCGGTCTTGGAACCCATGCGCGTGAACAGCAACGTTCACATGCGGATTCTGTTTAATGTTGGGGAATCCCTTTTAAAAATCGATTACAAAAACGGTTTTAAGATTATCCCCAGCCTGGCCAGATCCTGGAAACGCCTTGATGATCGAACCATAGAGTTCAAGCTTCGAAAGGGGGTGAAATTCCATAATGGTGAAGAGATGACCGCAGAAGACGTCGCCTTTTCATTTGGAGAGGAGCGTTTCTTTCATAAAAAGCGTGGCTGGATTCTGGCACAAATGTATCTCGGCCATCTCAACAAACCGGAAGTTATCAATCGGTATACGGTACGAATCAGCGCCAAGCGAACCGACTTCCTGCTCGAAAAGAGGATGGCCAGTTACATGAGCGAAATTATCAGCAAAAAGGCGTTTCTAGCGGCCAAAGACTGGGAAACCTGGAGCCGGAATATTGTGTGTACGGGTCCTTATAAACTGGTCGAAATTAAGACCGGTGACTATATCAAGCTGGAAGCATTTACGGGTTATTGGGGAAAGCGGGCGCCTGTCGATTCAATCCTGTTTAAAAGCATTCCGGAAGTCGCAGCGCGCATTGCCGGGTTGAAAACGGGTGAGTATCACATCGCAACGGATATCCCGCCGGACCAACTGAAAAATATTGACAGTTACCGGGGAACTTCCACGGTTGGCGGACCGATCCCAAATATACGTGCAGTCCAGATTGATACGACGAACAAGGTATTGGGCAACAAAGAAATACGGCAGGCATTGGCTATGGCAGTTGACCGTCAACTGATCGTGGACAGCCTGTATTATGGTCGGGCCACTGTTCCCAACGGATTTCAGGTTAAAATGTCCGGAAATATGTGGATTGAGGACTTCAAAGGGCTGAGCTATAACCCCAAAAAAGCCAAAGCGTTGATTCGCAAAGCCGGATATAAGGGGGAACTGATTCACTATCGCGTTCAGCCAAACTATTATACACTGGAGGTTGCCACCGCTGAAATCCTGGTTGAAATGTGGAAGGCCGTAGGCTTGAACGTGAAAATGGAGATTGTGGACAACTGGTCCCAGGTACTGAAAAACGATGAGTCCCGACACTTGGTAAACATGTCCCACACGGCTTTTTATATGGATCCGGAAGGGCTGCTCTGGCGACGCATGGGACCGAAATCCCCCTTTCGATTTCCCAATATATATGGTGGAAAGGAGCCTTTCTGCTATGTACCAGCCGCCTTTGACGAGTGGGGGCAGCAAATGTTGACCACCACCAGTAAGCAGAAACGACGCCAGGCTGTCCGCGAGATGCTGAAGATCGTCGATTCCGAGGCCTTCCAGATATCCTTGCACACAATGCCCATATTTTATGGCATTCGCGATGAAGTCAACTGGACACCGTATCCGTCAGAGTTTATGGACCTGATGGCCGGCAACCTGAGCTTCAAATAGGTTTATTGATGGAATCAACACCCGCAAACCATGAGTCAGACAGGAACAAAGCGCCCCTGTTGACGATGTCGAATCTGACAGTGGATTTTGATCTGCCTGACGGCTGGGTACGCTGTCTTCATGGTATCAATCTTGATGTGTATCCTGGAGAAATTCTGGGACTGGTTGGTGAAAGCGGGTGTGGAAAAAGCATCTCCTGCATGGCTATGCTGCAGTTGCTGGGTTCAAAAGCACTGGTCCGCGGCCAGGTAGAGTTTGGTGGTAGAGATCTGCTGCAGCTGAGTGAAAAGGAGATAACAGCGGTGAGGGGGAAGGAGATCGCCATGATATTCCAGGACCCGGTCAGTTCCCTGAACCCTGTCCACACTATCGGTCGACAGATTGTCGAATCCATCCGGGTTAACAATCAGCCTACCGAACTTGACAACAGCCGAACCATCGACGCACAAATGCAGGAAGCAGTAAAACAGCACCAGAATCTGGACAAACAGGCGGCGGCAAAGGAGGCGGAACAGTTGCTGACGCAAATCGGCATTTCAGAAGCCCGGCAACGTCTGAAGGCGTTTCCGCACCAGTTGTCGGGCGGCATGAACCAGCGCGCCATGATCGCCATGGCTCTGGCGGGCAAGCCTCAATTACTGATTGCTGACGAGCCAACGACCGCACTGGATGTCACAATTCAAGCACAGATACTGGACTTGATCAAAGACCTGCGAGCCGAGCTAGGGATGTCCATAATCCTGGTGACACATGATCTCAGCGTGGTTGCTGAAACGTGTGATCGTATGGCGGTCATGTATTGCGGGAAAATCGTGGAGGAAGGATCTGTTCGGAGTATGTTTGAAGACCCTCGGCATCCGTATACCCGCGGGCTGCTTGCCTCACTGCCCCGGATCGACCAACGTGCTGAATGGCTGGATCCCATTAGAGGATCAGTACCGACACCGGATGAAATGCCGGCGGGATGCGCATTTGAACCCCGCTGCAGTTGTTCCCTTGAGAAGTGTCGGACAGAAAACCCGCCCTGGGAGCGCATTGCAAGCGGCCGTTTTATTTCCTGTTTTAATTCACAACAGGGAACCCTATGAATACCAATGGGACAACAGATACCTCCCCGCCCGTAACCCCAGCTGTTACCACCGAACCGCAATTGATGGTTTCAGAACTCGTTCGCCACTATCCTGTGCGACAGAAAACCGGCATATTTGGAAAGAAAGCACTTCTCAAAGCAGTGGACAACATCTCTTTTCAGGTAAATAAAGGCGAGACCTTCGGCCTTGTCGGTGAAAGCGGTTGCGGAAAATCCACAACGGCTCGCTTGATACTGGATATTGAAAGGCCCACGTCTGGAAAAGTGGTGTATAAAGGCAGGGAGATTACAAACCTGCCATCGGCTGAAAGGCGGCGACTGGCCAGGCAAATGCAGTACGTCTTCCAGGATCCCCTTGGCGCCCTGGACCCGCGAATGAAAATCGTTGAACAGGTTGCTGAACCACTTGTGATTCATAAGATAGCCTCCGGTTCCAGAGCTCGTGAGATGGCAACTGAGATGCTTTTCTCCCTCGATCTGAAATCGCATATTCTGCAGCGCTATCCACACGAACTAAGCGGCGGCCAAAGACAACGCGCCGTTCTTGCAAGGGCCCTGATTCTGGGACCGGAATTTTTGATTTGTGATGAACCGATTTCAGCACTGGATGTATCCATTCAGGCTCAGGTGTTGAACCTGCTGACGGAGACAAGCCGCCACATGGACCTGACCACCATTTTCATCAGCCATGATATGAGTGTCGTGCGGCATTCCTGCAGCCAGGTTGCGGTGATGTACCTGGGGAAAATAGTGGAACTTGCCCCGAATGATACACTGTTTCAGGCGCCGGCACACCCGTATACCCAGGCCCTGCTGTCTGCGGTACCGATTCCACAGCCGGATCTTGACCGCAAGCGCATCCTGCTGAAGGGAGATCCACCAAGCCCGGTTGATTTACCAACCGGCTGCCGCTTTCACACCCGTTGTCATGCTGTAAAGCCGATCTGTCGGGTGGAATCACCTGAGTTCAAACAACTTCAGCCGGATCAGTGGGTCGCATGCCATATTGCCCACGGGGACGCATGAATTGTCAAAGGATATCAGATGACTGGTAGATTTGTTATTCAAAAACTATTCAGAGCCCTGCTCACCATCTGGATAATCGTCACCTTTGTTTTTATCGTGATGCGGATGTCGGGGGATTCGGTCCTCATGATATTCGGCCCCGATGTCGATCCCAATGCCATGGAAACGCTTCGGAAAGAGTGGGGCCTCGACAAGCCCATCTGGCAGCAGTACCTGTACTATATCGGAAATATTTTTCAGGGTGATTTGGGAAAATCCTACCTGGACGGCCGTGCAGCATTCGATGTGGTTATGGAGCGGCTTCCCAAAACTTTGTCTCTGATGGGGGTGACTGCCATCTTCACATTTCTGATTGGGATTCCGGCCGGGATATTTTCCGCATTGCATCACAATACCCGGACAGATCGTGCGACAATGACCCTTGCGGTGATGGGATTAAGTATCCCCAATTTTTTTCTCGGGGTATTGCTGATCCTGTTGTTTTCCGTTACCTGGCAACTTCTGCCCAGTGCAGGTAGTGAATCAGCCCTGCATTTCATCATGCCGGTCATCACCATGGCAACCGCTGAAGCGTCCGTTTTTGCCCGGTTTACCCGCTCTGCCATGCTGGAAGTGCTCAACCAGCCTTATATCCGAACCGCCCTCGCGAAAGGGGTGCCCTGGAAAACGGTTGTGCGCGAACACGCCTTTCCAAATGCCGCTATTCCTACTGTTACCATCGCCGGTTTTTTTGTCGGCAGCCTGGTTGTCGGTGGTGTCGTCACTGAAAACGTCTTCGCCTGGCCGGGAGTCGGTCGGCTGCTTGTCAGTGCAGTGGCCAACCGGGACCTGGCTGTAGTCCAGATGGCCGTCTTTCTGATTGCTTTTTCAATGGTGGCAGCCAACCTGGTGGTTGATTTTACGTACGGTTGGCTGGATCCCAGGGTCAGGGACCTCAGGGCTGAAAATTCAGGGGAGGGGACATGACGGACAACACCGCCATACCTCCATCCCCGGCAGAACGACCCCGGAATGACCAGCGCTTTCGACGACGTCATTTCTTTAAGCGGTATCCACCGCTGGTCATGATAGCCGGTCTGCTGCTGTCAATCCTGATTCTGGTGGCGATTTTCGCTCCCCTGATAGCGCCGTATGAATACTCAGCCATCGATCTGCGGGCTCGTTTGCAGGCACCAGCCTGGATGGACGGTGGCGACTGGAAGCATCTTCTCGGCAGCGACAACCTGGGGCGGGACGTTCTGAGTCGCCTGTTCCATTCCATTCGCATGAGCCTGTTAGTGGCAGCTATTGGCACAGTCATTGGCGCGATTCTTGGAACCGCGTTGGGTTTTCTGGCTGCTCATTTCCGGGGGTGGGTAGACGATCTCGTCATGATCGCCGTCGACTTCCAGGCATCACTGCCTTTTTTCATCATCGCCTTAACCTTGCTTGCTTTTCTGGGAAACAGCATTATGCTGTTTATCATGCTGATGGGTATCTACGGATGGGAACGCTATGCCCGTATTACGCGGGGTCTCGCTCTTTCCGCCATGACACACGGTTATGCTGTCTCGGCAAAGACGCTGGGTGCAAACCCGGTGCGCATTTATCTGCGGCATATTCTACCAAATATTTCAAGCACCTTGATTGTCTATATGACCCTGAACTTTCCTGCCACGATTATAATGGAAACATCCCTCAGTTTCCTGGGCATTGGAATTCAGCCACCTATGACCAGCCTGGGCAACATGCTTGGATTTGGTCGGGACTACCTCACAACAGCTTGGTGGATCACTGTTTTCCCAGGCATCACCATATTTCTTGCCACACTTTCAATGAGTATTCTTGGAGACTGGGTCCGGGATAAACTCGATCCAACCTTGAAGTAACACCAGCCCTCATCTCAACCCCCGCCCTTCCGGGTTTGATCCGTTTAACTCGCAGAACTCGCAAATAGCAACCATTGTCATCAAAGCTTTGCCAAATCAGGATTCCCTTTGGAAACCCACTGTTTTCGTGAGCAGAACAGCATAATCGAGCGTCGGCGATCAATCATAAACAGTCAAAAAATAAAACGAATCCGCACCCAAAGGGTACGGTATTGCTTTGCCCCCTTGAAG
>JAOZRE010000133.1 GCA_029940215.1 bacterium
TCCGGCAGTCAACTGCCAGAGCAGGTGAGAAAGAGAAGTACAACCGCGACCTGAAAAAGGCAGCAGACGGATTCGAAGAGCTGTTCGTGCACAAGATGCTTCAGGTGATGCGACAATCGGTTCCGAAAACCAACCTGTTGGATGGTGGCCGAGGTGAGGAGATTTTTCAGGATATGCTGGACGAAAATTATGCTAAGATCATCACCAAGAATAAGGCGCTTGGCCTTAGCCGTGTGTTGTATGAGCAGAATAAGAAATAGCTCACTTTCAGATTAAAGTTATCGGGTGAGATACCGATAAAGAAATAAGAAAAATTTTCATGACTCGATAATAACTTAATCTATTGGAGGTAAATATGAAAATTGATGGACAACAGCCGAAGGTTCCCGTTCATGATAAGAATGTCCATAAGGATAAGACGGCAATTTCGGTTGGGAATAAAAAGTCCACCAACCTGGAAAAAACAGATACGAAGCAGTTTTCTGTCAGCAAGATTCGGGAAAAAATCACTGCTGAACCCGATATTAATATGGAGCGGGTCAAAGCACTTAAAGCAAAGATCAAAAGTGGTGAATACCAGGTGGACACAAAGAAACTGGCTGGCAACTTGTTGAAGAACTCACTGCTGGAAGATTTGTAACTAAAACACACTTGAGAAAGTGACCATGCAGCTAGATAGACTGATTCAGAACCTTAATTCCCAGGTTGAAATGCACCAGGTTCTCCTGGATACATTGAACCAGGAAAAAGAAATTCCAGCTTCATGCAGCTTGATGGAGCTGGGAGAGGTACATGGCGTTCGCGATTTTGCTACCCAGCAGATACTCGATCTGGAATCGGCCCGTATTCGTATTATGGCTGATTATACAACGGAGAACAGTATTAAAACGGAGATATCACTGAAAGAACTGATTTATCAATGTGATTCGCCGGCCAGGGAACAGCTGAATGAGCTTCGCTATCAACTGAATCAACTGGTATTGAGAATTCAGTCAGTGGGCAGGCAGAATGCCGAGAAGGCTGTGTCAAGAATCGCCTGTTTCAGGGAGATTCAGGCCTCGGTACATAAGTCGTTCAAACGGCACGCTATTTATTCGGTAAACGGACGTATGACACAACCCAAAGGGGCGTGTATGGTCCAGAAGTCCATTTAAGTCAGGTATTGTAAGCAGAATACTGAGAGTTTATGTCACTTTACGGAAGCTTTGAAATAGGGAAAAAAGCGCTCACCGCCTCCCAGATGGGGCAGTCGACGACGGGGCATAATATTGCCAACGTCGATACGGAAGGGTTTTCCCGCCAGGACCTTCTCCAGGCAGCTTCCAAACCCGGATCTGACGGAAAAGGTACCGGTGTGGACGTAACAGGCGTTCAGCGCAAGCATGATCGTTTCACCAAGCAAAAAGTTGTGGACGAACAGATGCACGTTGGTACCTGGGGGACAAGGGATAAAATACTCACCGAAGCGGAGGTGATTTTCACCGATCTCGAAGGAACCCGACTGCGTGGAGCGTTGGACGAATTCTGGGGTGCCTGGAATTCCGTTTCAACGGAACCGGAAAGTGTGACCATGCGTAAGGCATTGCTCACAAAATCCCAGGAACTGGCTCAGAATTTCAGGGCCTTTGACACGCGATTGTCTGACTTCAATGAAAGCCTGAACGGGCGTATCGTTGCAGAACTGCACAAGATCAACCAGATCACCCGCGAGATCGGCATGATGAACAAGCAGGTTGAACAGCTGGAAAAGAGGGCTCTTCCAGCAAACGATGCCCGGGATCGACGGGAACTGCTGCTTCAACAGCTTTCTGAAATGGTGGAGATACGATCCTTTGAAAGCAAACGGGGAACGCTGGAGGTACAAATTGCCAATGGTCAGAACCTGGTACACGGACGGGAAAACTATGAACTCAAGCCTGTGAAGAGTGTGGATGCAAAAGGGGATGTCCGGATTGAGCTTGAAAGCTCTGCCGCGATTAAAGCTGATGTGACGGATGTGATCAAGTATGGCGTGCTCGCGGAATTGATTTCGCAGAGGGACGGCAATATGAAACAGTACCATGATGATCTGAACCTGATGGTTAATGAGTTGGCCTTCCGGATCAACAAACTGCACGCGGACGGAACGGGAATAAATGGTGCCAGGTATTCAGAAACCGGCTCAAAGATCTTGAAGGCGGACGATATCAAAAAACCTATACCGTTTCTCCAGAGTGGCTCTTTTGAAATCAAATTGCTTGATGACAACAAGGAGATCGAAGAGATCTTTACGATCAACCTGCAGGCAGGTGTCGATACCATCGAAACCGTCGTTGACAAAATAAATCGGGAAGCCGGTGCTTATCAAGAGATTGAGGTGAACGGGCAGGTCAGGGAGGTTCTCAGGGAGATCACCCCTTTCAAAGCGGAACTGAATGCGGAAGGTTCCATCAAGTTGAGTACCGGTATGGGAAAACAGTTTATATACGGAGAGGATACCACAAATTTTAAGCCCTTGATGGGCCTGAACTGCTTTTTCAACCTGTCGGATGGTGCCCGTGACATAGAGGTGAACCAGGAGCTGGTGGCGGATGAAATGAAGATTGCCGCCGGTGTGGATTTAATCCCGGGTGATAACCGAATAGCCTTGGCCATTGCCGAGTTGCAGACCACATCGACAATGAATGATGAAACGGTGTCCTTTGATGAATTTTACAATGCCCAGATTACAGATATCGGCCTGAAGGTTTCAGGTGCTCAGAAAGGCCTGCGCAGCCACTCACAAATGCTGGAGCAGTACGAAGCGCTGAGGGATTCTGTTTCCTCGGTCAATCTGGATGAAGAGATGACGAAGATGGTTAAGTACCAGCGGGCTTATGAATCGTCAGCCAAGTTTCTCAGCACCGTTGATCAAATGACCCAGACTGTTATTAACATGTAGATTTTTAACCCGTTTAGAAGATATTGAGCCATGCGCGTTACCGAAGTGACAAAACATACGACAGTGCAGAATAACCTGAATAAGACCGCAGAGGTTCTTCAGGATACGCTGGTTGGTGTTTCTAATGGTAAAATTCTGAACAAGCCATCGGATGACCCGGTGGGGGCTGCCAAAGTGCAGGATTTTCATACCTCCATTAATCATTCGAAAACGCTGGAAAAAAATATCGGCGCGGACAAGGTCTGGCTAAACAGCAGTGAAGAGACGATCAAGCAGATCACCGACACCCTGATGCACGTCAAGGATCTGGCACTGGGAGGGGCAAATGGTGCGATAACCGCTGAATCTCGAGAGAGTCTGGCCAGGGAAATTGGGCTGATTACCAAGGACCTGATCGATCTCGGAAACAAGCGTGAAGGGAAACTCTATATATTTTCCGGGACTAAAACATTCACCAAACCGTTGGAAGTGAATTCGGAAATCATAGAAGCGGACGTGATATTTCGAGGGTCCCGGATCAAAAGTGGTGAGAAGGTGATTCCTTTGGATCAGGATAAGCCGATAAAGGGTCTGTTGCCCGGCTCATTTACCATCATGTTAGAGGATCAGGTGAAGCCCGGAGAGGTGCCTGAAGAGGCAGCTCAGGCTGAAGAAACAGAGGAGGGTCTGCCCAAAACGAATCAGATAACCGTTGTGCTGAACGGAACCGAATCACTGAAAGAAATAGTCAGTAAGATTAACAAGGCGGCTATAGCCGAGCGGAAGTATGTGCAGGATCCTTATTCTCCGACTGGCTATGAGGCAAAAGTGTATGCTGAAATCGGTCGTAACAACTCGACCTATCTGGATCCGGGGGCTGGAACCAATGTAACCTTTGGTCCGGACACGACCGGTTTTTTTGAGATGATGAAATTTGGTATCATTGCCAATGCGGAAGGGCAGCCGATGGATGCAGAAGAAGATCAATCGGCAGTGCTTGCGGATGAGGCAATCAACCACGAGGAGTTTAAAGCTAATTTCAATGGCTACTCCAAGCAGAAGTACCAGGTCCGGATTTCAAAGGGTGGGACTTACGGGGTAGCCCATTACAACATGAGTGACGACGGCGGCGAAACCTGGTCAAAGGCTTTGTTGCTGCAGAGGGTGAACGAGATTTTCAACCCGGAGGGAAAAGCCAGCGACAAGGTTAAACTACAGTTTGGTGTTGAGGGTGAACCTTACTTCAGAGAGGGTTTGGAATTTCAGTTCGAGGGCAACGAGTTTGTTGAATACCACGGTAATGACCAAATTAAAAAGGTTCTTGTCGATAATGGTATCAAAGTTGCTTTGAACATTAATGCCAATGAGATTTTCTTCGAAGAACCGGATCATCCGGAGACAGTAAACATCTTCGATATGATGAATCGGTTGAAGGATGCGTTGGCAGATGATGACGAAATGGCGGTACAGAAAAGTCTCAACGAGTTGGACAACGCCATGAATCAGGTTCTTGATAAAAGAAGCCAGATCGGATCAACCTTCAAGGAGCTGGAATCCAGCGAGGAGCGACTCGAAAACAGTATCGACTTCAAGTCGGAAGAGTTATCGAAGCTCGAGGATATGGACCTGGCAAAAGGTGCGGTTGACCTGAGTAATGCGGAATTGAAACATAAGGTGGCCCTGGATTCAGCTGCAAGGCTTATCCAGCCCACATTGATTAACTTTTTGAAATAGTTTTACCCATTTAACCAGACAACAGGAGAGAGTGATGACGTATCCAGGCGTTCGGTTGAATGGTGTCACCCGGGGCTTCCGATAGATGGAACCCCCGATATCGTAAGTTCTTTCTTCGCCATGGAGGGTGAAAATGCTTATCTTAACAAGGAAGTTAGGGGAAAGTATCACGATTGGGGATGATATTAAGATCCAGGTACTGGAGATTAAAGGCAAGCAGGTGAGGCTGGGAATCCAGGCCCCAAAGAAGTACAGCATTCACCGTGAAGAGATTTACCAAAGGATTCAAGAAGAAAACAAGCTTGCCGCGCAACAGAGTCCATTGAGCTTGAAAAGCCTGACGGATATCTGGAAACGCAAAAAGTAACGTCCCTTGTATTGTATCGTGCTATTTTAGAGAAATGGGCCTCTGGCCCATACATTTCCCGGTTGACGGGATCACTTCAGAGAGAGGCATAGAATGAAGTTTGACACAACTCGGTTTGGTCAGATTGATGTAAAACCCGAGGATACCTTAATTTTCCCGGACGGACCCTTGGGATTTCCTGACTGCACAAGATTCACTTTTATCGATGAAGAGAGAGCTGCGCCGTTTCGCATGCTGCAATCGCTTGATAATCCAGCGCTTGCGTTTGTCGTTGTGGATCCGCTGATGGCAAGACCGGATTTTCAGTTTGACGTGACGGTTGATGATTTGAAGCTCATCAAGGCTGACAACACAGACAAGCTGCTTGTCTACGCGATTGTAACCATGAACAGGAATATCCACGAGGTGACGATTAACCTCCAGGGACCGCTGGTCATCAATCCATCTCAGAAGTTGGGACACCAGTTCGTGCTGATCGATACAGATTACACGACCCGTGAAAAACTGCTTCAGAACGTTGATGAAACAGTTGAAATTGAAAACAGCGGAAATGAAAAGCAGGAAGTACGTCAGAAACAGGCTGTTTAAGAGGTGAGAGCCCGAATGGATCATTCGGTTCCTGCCTCAACTCAAACGGTGCAGGAGGCCTTTGACATTTTGGGAAACCTTGACTGACAGCCCTGGGGTACTTATTTAGCGGTTTGGACTACAACTGGTAGGATAGATGAAACAGAATGAAAAGCGACCGGCAATTCCCAGGATTCAGACAGATTTGGATCGATTGCCGGTAAAGTCTTTCGTCGTTCGCCGATCTTGTCCTGGCCCAGTCTTCGACCATCACATGAAAAACTATCTTCATCTATATGCCTCTTTACGTTTGAAATCCGGTGCAACCCAGCCAAATCCTGCAGTTGGAAACCCCTAATACCATCTGAACAGGATCAACCAAAAGGACTGTTTCTACCCTGCTCCAGGAAGAACAGGGCGAGTACCGGATTCAATCGTTATAGTTACCCCTTGCGAGACAGCAGCAGTTCCCCAATCTGAATAGCATTCAGCGCAGCTCCCTTGTACAACTGATCTGCAACGACCCAGAATGCGATTCCGTTTTCTACCGAAATGTCTTCTCGAATTCTGCCTACCCATGTTTCAAAGGATTCGGAGATTTCGTGAGGTGTCGGATACCCTCCCGGTTTGCGGAGGTCTTTAACCCGCACGCCAGGGGCATTCTGGAGTAGTTTTATGGCCGCATCTGCTGTGAGCTTTTTCTCTGTTTCCACATTTATCGCCTCGGAATGAGCGCGAAAGACGGGCACCCGGACGCAGGTTGCGGAAACCATCATTTCTGGAGCTGACATGATCTTCCGGGTCTCATTCACCATTTTCATCTCCTCCTTGGTGTATCCATTATCGATAAATACATCAACCTGGGGAATGACGTTAAAAGCGATCTGGACCGGGTAGACGTTATTGGTCAAAGGTTTTTCGGCGGCATAGTCGGTCACCTGATCCTCCAGCTCAGTCATGCCGGCGGCTCCGGAACCGGAGACTGACTGATAGGTGGAGACCACAACCCGTTTGATGACGGCTGCGTCATGCAGTGGTTTCAACGCCACCACCATCTGTATGGTGGTACAATTGGGGTTGGCGATAATTCCCTGGTGATCAAAAGCTGCTTCCGGGTTGACTTCAGGAACCACCAGCGGGACCCCGTTATCCATGCGAAAGGCGCTGGAGTTGTCTATGACAACTGCTCCTGCCCTGACAGCAGCAGGGCAGAACTCGAGGCTCCTGGAGGCGCCGGCCGAAAAATAGGCAATATCGATCCCTTCAAACGCATCCGGGGTCATCTCCTCAACCACAAGCATCTCTCCCTTGAAAGGGAGCTTTTTCCCAACAGACCGCTTGGACGCCAGCAGTCGCAGTTCAGTCATAGGAAAATTCCTCTGTTCCAATAGTTTAATAAGCTCTGTGCCAACAGCTCCTGTGGCGCCGGCAATCGCTACTCTCTGTGCCATTTTGATATTATCCGATTAAAAGTGTTTCGATTTTCCCTGTTCGAACAAACAGCAAAGGAACCTGCCTTGATGGGTTAAATAGGGTTAACAGTCCATTAAGTTTCCGGCTTGGTCGCCAGATCGTTGTCCGCTTACAGATTGAATTCGGGTGGTACAATATTCAGGATATAGTCCCTGTATATTTCCGGCAACAGGGTTTGGATAATTTTCTGACCGGAAATGGAGCAGTCGGCAATGGTTTTGTCCAGCAGTTCCAGTGACAGAGAGGACAGGGCGGGCTGAGAAACCGCTGCATAGCTGATGTGCCAGGGCTCGGGATAGATGCCGTTCTGGTAACGGGCATAGGGCCTGAAAAAACCGAATTGTTCCATGTTGCGGTCCAGCCAGCGATGCAGCTTGTGAAAAACGCCACCCTCTTCTGTTTCTTTCGGAAGAAGTTGCACCTGGTAATCGTCTGGGAGCGCGGCGGTATCGATAACGTCAATTTCAGTTCCCCAGTGATGGCGGCTTCCTCCCGGCAGTGCTGACCAGTTGAGAATGTGTTTCACAAGGCTTTCAGGGGACATGCCGTTGATGTCCAACTCCTGACCATCAATGGCGTATAGCGGCCGTTTTCCAGTGAATTTCAAGTTCCAGATCTTCAATTGGGCCTCAAAATCCCGAAAGGCGCTGAATGGGTGCAGCTCAATGCCCTCGTCTGCTGCGGACTGCTTCATCTTCAGAAAAGCAGCTGCTGCAGCTTCGTGGGCTGCAAACCGGGGGCTTTCAAATTGCCGGATGTGAGAACGGGTTTTCCCCGTCAGCTCTTGTTCATTCATGTTCCGATATCCGTTTCATCGAAAAATGGCGGTTTTTTTCTTGCCGGTTGGCTGTTATAGCTGGAACAAGGGGTATCAGTCTTCGCGCAGGTATTGTGAGAGCCCCATGAGCCAGCGGGTAATTGAGAGGTAATAGCGGATCAGCGCGGATGAAATAAACAACCAGGCGACACAGATATGGGTCAGGCTGATTTCCACATGGAACCGCTGAAGTGATTGCCACCCGAAGATCTCCAGGCTGTATTGCATCAGGCCACTGAGGCAGACCAGAAAAAGCAGTAGATAAAATACAGCAAAAACCAGACGTGTCATTCTGGTTCTTTCCTTCCGCCCTTCGTATGGCTGCAGAGATAAATCAGAGGGCTCCTCACGGCTGGAGAGCAATTGGAAAAAAAAGTCGTAGACGAAAAGCAGCCATATCAGGCTCAGCAGCCACCCGAAAAAGGTGTGGACTGAGGTCAACTCGATCATTGAAAAATAGGAGAGAAAAACAGCATGTGTTCTGCCATAAGCACTACCCAGCATTATCAGGACGAGCAGTGGTAAAATCCACCCACGAACCCGTTTGATGATGGAGCTGTATGCTGTCAGTACACTGTCTTGTATCATGTAGTCCTTGCTCTTTTACCGGGTTCCGTCCTGAATCTGTGCATGGTAGGAATGGATAATCCGGCTGATCTGTCTGACGGATAGTACCTGCTTTTCGAGTGAGGCGTTTAGTTCACTTTCAATGATCCCACGTTTGCCGTTTGTGTCAACAGTTGAGAAATTCCAATTGGTGGAAGAGACGATTCGATATTGGGTGATACGATTATCGTTCATGAATACCTGGTGCAGCAATGCGCCACCCGGAGACTCTACCAGGCCGGTTCCAGTTCCGGAAGCTGAGAAATCAAAAGCAGTTTGCCTGTTCAATGGCTGATTGCGCTCGAAATCCAACAGTAGTTCCAGAGTGGATTTAACAAACAGGCGTCCTTCAAAAACTTCAGCAAGTAAACGGCTGGCAGAACAGTTAGGTGACGACTCAGACAGACCAAGGTCATCAATCACTCTGCCGACCAGATCGCTGATCTCGAGGTTGCTGCCGCCGAAATGGGTAACCATCATTCTGGAAAGGGCCCCTGCCAGCATAGGTTCAGCGTCATATCGGGCTCCCCGAATCCAAGTGCGGGCTCCCTCTTTAGAATAGTCCACATTGTTCTGATTTTGACTATCCCGATGGCTTGGGGGAAGGAAAAATGTGTGATTCAATGATTCTGTTATCAGCAATTCGTTAATGGGTTCCAGCTTATTGTCTATTAAAACCCCATTGGAATAAAACCGTTCAGCACCCTCCTTTTTTCCTGACGACAATGACCCGAAGCTGATCAGGTTGACTTTTTTAACGGGCACCACGACTGTCTCCGGCAGATCCTGGACAAGGGATTTGACATCTGATGGCCAGATCTCTTCGATAAATGGCTTAGTCTGCTGCAAGTTCCTGATGATTTTCATCAGCAGGGCACGGTCGACCTCGAAATTTGTGATACCACCCGGAATAAAATTCATTGCGACGGGAAACTTGCCGGCGAGAAGCGCAATGCTCTGCTGGATAAAGCCAATTGCTCGAGCTGCTTTAGGAATATGTTCCAGGATAGCAGACCCCACCTCTTTGGAGAGGTCCCCTTCACCTTTTTCATTCGGGTGAAAATCGTACCGTTGAAAATAGCTCAGATTTCCTGAAACGGTAATATGATCCTGATTCAGGTAGTCCGGCAGCAATTCCCAGTAAAAGTGCAGAATATGCGCTCGAAGAGTGGAAAGTTGCAGCAGGATTTGGCGTATCTGCAACGCCGCCGGCGTGGGATCCAGCTGAAGATAGTTTTCAAGTGCCGCGACAGAAGCGAGCGCATGTGCCATACCGGCGCTTTCAGAAAGCATCTGGGTTGCCTGCACCGCCTCCAGGGGATATTTTCCGACAAGGCTTTTTTCCAGGTGCCGTGAGCGACCGCTCTCCAGAAACAGCGATTTGTCCAGGCCATAATCACTTTGAACAACCTTCAGCACTCCCTCAATTCTTGGTACGCGTTCAATAATGGTCCGGTTCATTCGTCTTCATCCTCCAGGGTTGGCATTCGTTGCCCCTTGATGGGTGACGAGGCCCTCTTCGATATAGCGTGTGTGGCAATACCCGCTGCCGTGAGAACCGCTGTTCCTTTTGCAATGGTTTCAAGATGCCTGACAAAAAACGAGTTGATGGATGCATCACGGCTCGATAGCTGCCCATACATACCCAATCCGCCATGGACCGGGTATGCAGGTTCAGAACAGCCGGTACAGGGACTTCCCACCGCCACGCACCAACTTGATGTTCCGTTCCATTTCTCAATCGGACAGGTGTTTTTTGTCACAGGTCCCTTACAACCCAGTAAGTATAAGCATCCCTCTTTTTCACCATGGTACCGAACGAAATGTCCGGTCTCAAAATCGCTCCGGTATTCACACCGCTCGCATATGTTATCTGAAAAGAACAGTGCCGGTCGCCGAAAAATATCAAGTTCAGGCAGACCATACAAAACCAGGTGATTTAAGACGCCAAGCAGGTGTCTGGGATGCGCTGGAGCCCCTGGTAATTTGAGATATGGTGTCTCCACATGATGAAGCAGATTCCTTTCGGTATCCATGAAACCCTCGGGAACATGTTTCCCATAAGCCGCATCATTTCCGAGCAGGATGACAACCCTGGAAACGACAACAAAATCTTTAATCAGGGCGTTTAAGATATCATCCGGGTCATCTGTGAACAGTCCTTCCAGGATCAGAATGTGAGATGAGGCAACCTCAGAATCATCCGACTGCAAAAAATCTCTATTAATATCAGATGGGGGCATTATCCTGAAAAAACGATCCAGAAACCCTGGGAATTCAGGAAAATTCCAGATGCCGGCGCTATGGATGCCCGAGGTTTGACCCTTCAGCCAGATAATAGGAGGTCTGGTATCCAATTCCGCTGCCATCAGGTTCTGCATGAGTCCCTTCATCAGTATCGGAACGCTGATGCTGCCTGCAGCCAGGCATTTGACAAAATTTCGCCTTGTCAGGTGATTAAAAGATGTGTCCATGAATTCTGCTGCCCTTTTTATGATTATAAAACCACTTGAGCCCTTTTCCGCTATCCGGTCGGTTGGAACAAACAAAATACCCCTGTGGTGTTCCCGATAACCTAACGGTTTAAATTAAATCTGACCATATGTAACTTGTCTTCAACATGGATCAAATCACTATTTTTCATGACCCCATATCACGGGAAAAGGTCAACACGTTTAAATTGTCATACAGGATTCGTTTTGATACAGTTAACTCGAGAAAACTATTAAAGACTACTAAGCAAGATGGTCTGGCCTGTATGATTCAGGCAAGGCGAAAACTGACATCCTCACAACAAATCAAAGATTG
>JAOZRE010000519.1 GCA_029940215.1 bacterium
CGCCTTGTTTCAAGGGGAGTGCGTGATGATACGTCATCTGAATTTTGAAGACAAAAATGCTCTCAAACTGGAAGGTTTCTATTCGGTTCATCATCGCAGGCTGCTTGAACAGGATCGTTACAGCATTGGTTATGAGCTGAACGATTCGCCGCTGGTTGAATTTTAATCTCATTCGAAAGTAATTGCTCCTGCCCCTGAATTCCAACTCAGCAGGAATTTTTAGATCTGTTTCCCCCCTGATCCTTCAAAATATTGCCGGAAAAGCGTTTTTTTCGATAATATCCCGTAATAACTTCATTTTTTATGCTGATCGGCAGGAGTCTTGCTTATCATTAAGGTGAAATTTTCATCGACATTGGTGAGGAAAACGATAGTCCGAACCTTTTGTATTTCACTTTCTCGATGACGGAAACGCCATTCTCCCGCAAAATGTCACAGGACCGTCGGATTTGGATGGTGAGCTGCTAAGGATTAAAACAACTATGATAAGTCGACATCGGATCAAATGGTATTGCTGCCTGGCGATCAGCTATTGGCTGTTGATGTTGCCAGCGAACAGCCTGGCTGCCCCTAACGCCATGAAG
The DNA here is from genome assembly GCA_029940215.1 of bacterium. Lineage (GTDB taxonomy): Bacteria > SAR324 > SAR324 > XYD2-FULL-50-16 > XYD2-FULL-50-16 > JAHJRI01. Next base: position 585 of record JAOZRE010000519.1, read on the forward strand.
CGTATCGACCAGTATGCAAAGGGGCAGAATAAGGCGAGGGTAAATCTCTATTTTGAAACAAGACCCGATTTTGAAATCTTTGAAAATCTAAAACGCCAGATCTATCTGATCAAGCTGCGCAATGTGTTCCCGAAAAAAATAAAGAAAACCCATGTTTTCAGCGATAACCCCCTCTTGAAGGGACTGGAAATTCAAGGTATCAATTCTGATGAATACTGGGTCAAGATCAGAACTAGGCTTCCCAATATCACGGCTGCGGTTATCAGGCGGGATAAAAACTCCAACAAGCTGTCCATTGAATTTACAAGAAGAATTGAAAAAAAGGCCATTCTCGAGGGAATAGAGATTATCAGCGTTTCTAGAGAACTCAGACCTACCTCAGAATTGATCCGGGTGTTTTCAAAAAAACCATTACAGTATGATGTGACAAGGGATAAAACCCGACCTGGTAAATTGATGAAGGTTAGACTCCTGAATGGACGGCTGGCTGAAAATTTGATTGTGCCGGATGCAGAAACCGATCTGATAAAATATCTCAAATTTGAAAAACGTGGGAAGTATCTCAATATGGTTCTTGCTCCGCAGAAGTACATATTGAGGGTGGATGCCAGTTCATCCAAGTCTCCCATCAGCTTGACGTTTGTGGTAACAGCGAACAAAACGGAACTGCTGTCGGATCCGGATCTGGGCTTGATTGAAGAGGTGGAGAAAAAAGCTGAATTAGACCAGGAAAAACAGGACAGGGATAAATTCTTGACCACCCGTTTTAATGAAGCAGAGCGGTTTTTCAAGCTGGGGCGTTTTGAACAGGCAGGTCTGATGTTCCGAAATATCTTCAATTTTGCACATAAGTCGGAAATTGGTATCAGGGCGAATTTCAGATCAGCCGATGCGTTCTATCGGTTTCAGAGAAATGTAGAAACAAAAGTAGAGAATGGCGAGCTGAAAGTTATACAGGAATACAAAGGTGCGATCAATTCAGCTCTGATGGCTGACAAGGGTTTTGGCTATATTCCCCGGGCGTACTATAACATTGGTCGGAGCTATCTGGCTCTGAAGTTCTGGGAGGATGCATTCAACTATTTTGAAATCATATTGAAAAAGTATCCTGAATCCCCCTTCTCGAAAAATGCGATTTTTCATCAGGGTGTGATTCACCTGAACATGGAGCGTTACGAGAAAAGTATTGAATCCCTTGAACGATTTGTGGAGGAGAGCGCCAAAAACCCAAACATTCATGCAGCTTATTACAAGATTGGTGAGGCACAGTTCCAATTGAAACGGTATAAGGACGCCAAGCGGAACTTTGATAAAGCCTGGAGCCTCAACGCCGCGTATATGAAAAAGGATCCTGAGCTTATGTTCCACATGGGGGAAGCTTATTTTGAAAATCAGGATTATCATACCGCTCGTGCCTTATATGAACAGTTGCTTGACCTCTATCGCAACGAGTCCTTCAGTAACTTGGTAGCGATTCGCATTGGAGATTTCCTGAGGGCTGAAAATAAAGAGGATGATGCAATTAAGGCGTACAATCGGGCTATCAACGAATATCCCAGAGAGCTTTATTTGATTGGGAAAATGCGGATTGCCAATATTCTGGCTGAAAAACCGGGGAAAGGGCATTTTCAGGAAGCGATCAAGATATACAACACCGTGGTTGAAAATCAATCAACATCCGAATCCCTGATCGAAGAAGCAATGCTCAGGAGAGCGTTGACATTATCCCTTTTCCATCAATACAAACCGGCTGTCGAAAACCTGGAACTCTTCTGCCAGAAATACCCGAAAAATATATATGTGGAAAACCACATTATTCACCATCGCATTCAGGAGACGATCAGGTCCTACATCTCGGATTACTATTTAAAAGGGGAGTACCTGAACGCGCTGGGTGTGTTTGAACAATATGAGAATAAATATTATAAGAGACCGCAGTACAGCAGGTGCTTCAGACTGAAAACCGATGAAAATCCCAAGACGGTAGCGAAAAAGCTGATTAAAAAGGCCCCGCTGTTTCTGATTGCGGATGCCTATTATCGATTGCGGTTATATGACAAGGCTTTGGAGCAGTATGAGATTATTCTTCAGGATACTAATAACCCCCTGAGCTCGGTTGCACTCTTCAATAAGGGAAAAATATTTGATGCCCTGGAACAACCAGAGGAGGCTCAACGGCAGTTTTTAACCTTTATTAATCAGTATCCGGAGCATGTCTATACCCCGCTGGTTAAGAAAACCCTTGGAGATTCCTATTTCAAGGTTCATAAAGCAGACAGGATTTCACGCGCCATACGGATTTATAAGCAGACGATTCGGGATTATCAGGACTCAGAAAACATCATGGAACGGGAAATTATTCCCTCCTGCTGGTTTGCGCTGGGAAATC
>JAOZRE010000134.1 GCA_029940215.1 bacterium
AATTTGCAATTGCGAACTTGGGAACAACCCGCTAATGTATATGTAGAACCTTGTTGCCTCTTTAACCCTTTTAGGCACGAAGCTATAATTTTCATTTGATATTCTATCACCCCGCCATTCAGATTCAATATGATGAAAAATACCGGTAAATGGACCAAAGTCCTTATCCCTCTCATTCTGCTGATGGTCATTGGCACCGCCAACTACTATGCCGATATTTTTTTCAAAGAGGCTGAGGGTGTCATATGGGGCAGGACCGTCACCATTTTAAACAACGGTCTTGATTTTCTGCTGTGGGTGTCATTGGCATGGGCGCTGATCAGGGTCATGGATACCATTGTGCTGGACAGAATTTTCTCCCGGAAGATCAGAAAGCCGGTCCCAAAAATACTCAAGGACCTCTCCCACTTTGTCATCAACCTGTCTGTGTTTGTTGGCATTCTCAGTGATGTGTTCCAGATTCCCGTCACGGCTCTGCTGGCGACGACCGGTGTTATCAGTATGGTAATCGGTTTTGCGTTGAAGGATATGATTTCGGATTTTTTCTCAGGGATTGCCATTAATATCAACCAGCCGTTTCAGATCGGCGATATTATCGAGCTGGAGGAGGGGACCTGTGGTGAGGTGATGCAGATTAACTGGCGCACAACCATCATCAAACCACTGTCCAACATCCTCTCCATCGTCCCCAACGGTAAAATCAGCTCCATGGAAATCAAGAATTTGAGCAGCCCGGGGAAACACTACCGGGTTCACCTGGAGTTTCACATGGATTTCAATGTGCCGACGAAACGGGTGCTGCGGATCCTGAATGCAGCGGCAAAAAGTGTGGACCCTGCTATTACGGGAACCAGTGGAGCCGATGCCCACATCCTGGATATCGATGAACTGGGGGTTAAGTACCGGGTGCGCTACTGGATACCCGATTTCCTGAAATGGCATCCTACCAGAACAAAGCTGATCGATAATGTTATGCACAACCTGTATCAGGCTGGTCTGGCGCCTGTGTACAGCAAGTATGATCTCTATATGACGGATATGCCAAAGCGGGCGCTGGATAAGCACAGTGACCAGAAGCAGCTTATTTCCCGGATCTCCCTTTTCCGATCTCTCAACAGTGATGAGATAGATCAGCTCGTCAGCACGCTTGAACCGCAATCCATCAAGTCTGATATGGCTGTTGTGACCGAGGGAGATGAGGGTGATTCGCTGTTCATACTGGTTGAAGGGTTACTCCAGGTCTATGTTAAAAAGGATCCGAACGGGAAGGATGTGAACGTCGGCCAGGTTAATGCAGGGGAGTTTTTCGGAGAGTTCTCCCTGCTGACCGGGGATAATCGCTCTGCCACAGTGATGGCCGAAACTGACTGTGTCCTCTATGAAATTGAGAAGTGTAAAATTGAACCTATTCTTGAAAAACGCCCTCAACTGGCCCTGTTGCTGTCGGATTTTCTGGCCGACCGAAAACTGAAATCCGTGCAAGCAATGCAACAGCACAAGGTGAAAGTGAAGCAGGAATCGAAAGAGGAGTTGGCCGACATTATGCTGAAGAAAATGTCTGGCGTTTTTACCTTCCTGAAAAAGTCGATATCCGGCTAGTCGAGCGTTTCTTATTTGCGTAAAAGAAACACTTTTTATTCAAATTCTGTTTGCAAATAGATTATGTGATGTTATTTTTTAACGATCCCTAACCCCCGAATATATGCCTTCCACAAGGAGATTGTATGCAGGAAATTGAAAACAGAAAACTTGCGGTGTTGATTGATGCCGACAATGCCCAGGCATCAATTTGCTCTGAACTGTTAGCAGAGGTTGCCAAGTTTGGAATTGCCAGTGTCAAGCGCGCCTACGGAGATTGGACGACGACAAATCTAAAAGGGTGGAAACCTCATTTGCACAAACATGCCATACAACCCATTCAGCAGTTCGCCTATACTACCGGAAAAAACGCAACGGATTCCTCTCTTATCATTGATGCCATGGACTTGCTCCATGAACAAAGGCTGGACGGCTTTTGCCTTGTCTCTTCCGATAGTGATTTTACAAGGCTCGCCACCAGGATTCGAGAAGCAGGTTTGACGGTCTATGGATTTGGTGAAAAGAAAACACCGGAGCCGTTTATATCCGCCTGCGACAAATTTGTCTACACAGAGATTCTGAGGCGACAAATAGAAAAAGAGAAGGTGGACGAGTCAGAGAATGAAGATTTGAAGCCAATAATTATCTCGGCAATAGACGCCGTGTCGAAGGATGATGGATGGGCATCCCTAGCGGCGGTGGGGGGATACATCAATAAGAACGTTCCCTCTTTTGACCCAAGAAACTACGGGTATGAAAGATTGGGAAAACTGGTAAGATCTCTGAAATATATTGTTATTGAAGAGAGAAGATCTACAGTCTCCTCCAGGGTGCATATGTTTATCAGCGCCAAGGACGCATAGCAGCGTAAGACTGTCACATATGCCTGCTGACATCAGGTCACATATCGTTTGGTGACATATGGAGCGGTCATCGCAGAGAGCAAGGCCCCGTAATCGAGGTCGAATTCCACCTCGTTACCGATTTTCAGTTCGATCTGCTTTGCATTGACAATAATATGGTCACTGCTCGATCCGAGGATGTCTATATCTGATCTGGGCGTCAGCCCGGAAACCAGAACATCCTGTAATCCGGCCCCGAGAATAGCTCTTCTTATCTGGCCATGATTTACAAACTCTGGAACATTGCCGAACGCATCCTGACAAACATCGCCATCGGGAATTGACGGTTTTATTTTTAACTCAATCACCTCTGCAACGAGAGTAATGGCATCCGTAAACAGCCCCGGGATTGGTTTTCTGAACAGGGTCTCCCGTCCCAGATAGATTGATTCCCCCAAACGTAAGTTATTTACCTTTCCGGTATCATTGGTTGAGACGAACCACTCATAATTTGCCGAGTTTCCACCAGAGACAATCTCCAATGTTAGTGCGAAACGTGTTTCAATATCCGTTGCGATGGAGGACAAGGCCGCCATTTTTTTCTCGTTGGGTCTGATTCCTCCGAGACAGGCCAGGTTTGTTCCGATACCGACCAGTTCAATTCCACTCAGGTTTAACACCTCTCCAACAGTGGACTCCAGATCCGAAGGCATGACCCCCTCTCTTAAATCGCCCAAATCCACCATTAACATTATTTTATGTGTTGAATTTTGTCTCAAGGCAGACTCGGAGAGCGCCTTGATCACCACGAGTTCCGAGTTGAGGCTGATGTCAGCATATCTAACCACATCGTCAACCTGACTGGGGATCGGTGTTCTCAATAGTACGAATTGCGCCTTTACGCCTGCATTACGCATCTCGCGAATATTGGATACTCTTGAATCAGCCAGGACATGAATTCCACTTTTTACGAGCGCGTTTGCGATATTGACATCTCCGCACGTCGCCTTTGTCACACCGAAGATTCCGATGCCTTTTGAGCCGTATTGTTTTTTCAGCTCTTTTGCATTGTGCGTGATTTTTGCGATGTCAATATCCAATCTGGGTGTTGTCATGCCACAGAATTCATGACTTCAACCAATTGACCCTGAGCCGGTTCCTTTATCAGCTCTGGAAAAACCTGATAGATTCGTTTGACAAGCTTATCACATCCATACTTCAGGGAATCAGTTGTGGGTAATTGATACCTCAATTCATAGTTGATGATGGTCTCAGCAACCTCATCATCTGTCATGTCTTCGTGGTTAAGTGTGATGGCGATGACCTTGGATTTTGAAAAAACCTCTAAAAGTGTTATCTCGCTTTTCAGTGTCGGCATCGGCATAAAACTGTAATCTCCGATGTTCTTTCTTTTGGGAGGGTGTTGGACAATGATTGCGCTGGGCATCGCACCCCGTATAATGGCACAGGAACTGAGATAAGCCGGATGGCTTAATGCGCCTTGTCCTTCAACAATGATAATATCCGGATGTTCATTGTCATAGGCCTCCATAACCGCATTTTCTATCTCTCCGGTCATAAACTCTTCGACAATGGCATCGATTGCGACGCCATATTTTGCACCCTGAATCAATCCGGTTTGACCTGTTGCCACAAACGCAACCTTCAATCCTTTTTTTCTCAGTGCATCCGTGAGTAAGACAGAGGTGGTTCTTTTTCCAACGGCACCATCTGTTCCGAGTACGGTTATTATGGGTATTTCGACATCGAGGATTCGTCCGGTGAACAGGTGAAGATCCTTTTTGGCTGGCGGTTTTCTGATATCTTCTATCCTGACGCCATGTTCCCGGGCTTTTTGTGTAAACGCTTCATCCTCTGTGAAAAACTCATGGAGGCCGTTTACAATATCCATCCCCTTTTCAATCGCACTGAACACAATTTGTCGCTGGTCTTCGCTGAGAAATGCTTCAAGGGGTGCAATACCATATATGAAATAATCCGGAAGATCATCCAACTGCCCAATAGCCTCATTCAAATCATGGAATATCGGGATCCCGTTTTTGACGCCATCAAGATAGTCCCCAGCATCCAACCCCGCCTTTGAACTATCTATAATGCCAACTATTTCATATTTTTCTGAATGCCTGGCCAGACCGTTTGCCACTTTTCCATCCATCTTTCCAAATTGATTGTCGCAGTAAACTATTGCTGTCGAATACATCTGTAAATACCTTATTTAATTAACTATTAGATTTCGTTAGTCATCTACATTGTGGGGAATTGATTTGGCCTCATTGTTATCTTGCTGAATTGACCGCTTCCATCCCTTCAACTGTTGAAATCGTGTATGATCTAATATCCAGGGGTTTGCGTAGTAGGGACTTTGATCCAAGTAACACACTGAATCGGCGTGACCTGAAATGATTGTCCAGATCCTCCCTGGTTTCCCATTCCCCTAGAAGGTTGAAACGGTTGTTGTCTTCAATATCACAAAAAAATGCATAACTCAGACAACCTGTTTCTTTTCCCGTCGGCTCAACCATGGAGAGAATCGTTTGGGTGAATTCCAAGCGTTTTTCTGGAAATACGTTCAATACAATGCTGACAATAATCATGAAATCGTTCCTCTCCAAGAACAGTCCGTTCTAAGGGAAAACGTGTGGGTGTTAAAAAAGTCATCTTCCCGAACAGGTCGTTGCTCAGAAAAACAGCTCTTTATATACTCAATATTCAAGCCATAGGGGGCATGGACCTGTTTATTTCGCTCAACCTGCTGAGGTAAAGAAAGTTTTTGAGGCAGTAAGATCGGATATGGCGGGTAAAAGGAGCAGGGGATTCATGGTCATATATGACCATTGGTTGTATGTGACCAGGAAAGTGAACTCAGGCGAATCGCGGAATATGTGTGACGCCATAAGTGAAGGATTTTGCGTGTCTGCAGTGGCAGGGATCAGAGAAGGATCGTCCTGGTCACGGTTTGACAATACCCAGTTTTCGCATACGGGCACGCAGTGTGCTGCGATTAAGTCCCAGGAATTCCGCTGCGCTTTTTTTCCCGCTCACTTTCCACTCTGATCGCTCCAGGGCCTGCACTATATAGTCGCGTTCTACAGCTTCCAGCGTTTTCTGGCCTGAACGTGGTTTCTTGAATGGCTTCTTAAGTTCGTCGACCAGACGCAACTTGGGGCCTGATGAGTTTATCACCGCCCGTTCGAGCACGTTTTCCAGCTCTCGAACATTTCCTGGCCAATGATAGCTTCTCAGCGCATTCATGACTCTTACCGGTATCGAATCAATTGATTTACCCAGGCGTTTAGAAAGCTTTTTAACGTAGTAATCCACCAGCAGTGGTATGTCGTCTGTGTGTTCACGGAGCGGAGGCATGGTAATGGGGAAAACATTTAACCGATACCAGAGATCACTACGAAAACGCCCCTTGAGGATTTCGTCTTCCAGATTGCGATTCGTAGCCGCGATAATACGGACATCGACTTTAATCGTCCTGGAACTGCCCAGGCGCTCGAACTCACCGTCCTGGATTACCCTGAGCAGTTTTGGTTGCAGTTCTATGGGTAATTCGCCGATTTCGTCAAGAAATATAGTTGCGCCGTTGGCGACTTCAAATCGCCCCAGTCGCCTGGAATGGGCCCCGGTAAACGCACCTTTTTCGTGTCCGAAGAGTTCACTTTCAATCAGATTTGAAGGCAATGCGGCACAATTCAATTTGACCAGGGTACGATCCTTACGCAGGCTCGAGCTGTGAATCGCCCTCGCTATCAGCTCTTTTCCGGTTCCCGTTTCACCAAGAACCAGGACATTTATATCGGTACCGGCGATCTGTTCAACCTTATAGAAAACGTAGTTGAATTCGTTACTCTGGCCGATGATTTGTTCATGATTGTATTCCAGCTTGATCTCTTCCAACAGGTAAGCCTTCTCTGCTTCCAGTTGATCCTTCAGCTTCTTCACTTCATGAAGGGCCACTTCAGTTTGCAGTTTGCTCTTTTCGGCCTCACTTTTTGCAACAATGAGCTCAGCCGTTCGGTTTTTGACAATCTCCTCCAGGTTTCTTTTGAAAAATTCACGCTCTGTTACATCCTCCATGGACAACAGAATCAGCTGGGTCTGGTCTTCCTGTTCATAGATTTGCCTGGCGTTTAAATGCATGATCTTCGGGCCGATACCCTCAAAGTCATGTTCCACCTCAAAGTCATTAAATATGGTGTTCCGGGGAAGGATATCTTCAAGCAGGTCTTTAAGTCTGGGGATATCCCATTGATGATTGCCAATGTCGTATATTAACAGTCCTTCTGTTTCCTCCGGCTTCACATTAAATGTCCGGTAAAAGGAACGATTGGCCTGCACAACCTTCAATTCTGAATCGAGTATGACCAATGGTTCACGAATCGAACTCAGGTAGTTGTCAAAAAACCGGGTCGCGTCTTCCGACCTTGAATTATCAACTCTGGGTTTCTTATTTTTTTGCATTATTTTCTCAAATGTCTGCTAAGTCGCTGTTCGTTAAAGAGAAAACCGCAACAATCAGGTCACCTTTTACTGTTGAAAAGGAAGGGGCCAGATTTTCTGTTTGATTAAAACCGATGGTTTTATAGTACCGTTTCTAATTTGATATATAGCTTTATCATTCGTTGTTGGCCACAGTTAACTATTTTTTTTAAGAAACAAAAATTTGTGTGTGTTACTTCCTTAAAGGCCTTCCTGGCAATTTGAGCAGGTTAAGCTTTTAGGCCTTGGATCATTTCCCAAAGTGTGCCTAATGAGTCGCTCATTCAGCGCAATCCATGCCTGAAGTGTGGTCAAATCTGACCACACCTCTAGTTGATTCAACAGGTGTGCAGGCCATTCTGAAGGAAATTCCTCAAAACGAACTGGTTCTCTGCCTCCCCTTTTCTCAGCAGCTGCCCAGTTGGCTACTGCTCATCATTGTGTCCAAGGACTGAAACACTTTCTTCAGATATTTTAAGAACCCTAATTGCCAGATTTTCAAAATATTGATAAGGATCGAATTGGTTATTCGCGGAATAATAAGTGGCCTTATCTTCCTCGCCTACCCATTCAGGCTAATGCGGTGAAATATCGCATGTCCCGGGATTGGATTCCAAATTGCAGAATGAATCGGGTTTACCAGATTAAAGTCCATTTTACCTGGGTTATTCTACTATCACGAGTGAGCCCTTTTGAGTTCAGATAAAACAGTATGAATAGATCATTGATTGGTTTTTTAATCCCCCTGTCAGCTGTTTTCACCGCTTTATTGATTGGTGCAGTGATGCTTGCTTCGCTGGGGGCTAACCCGATCAATGGTTATTTAACGATGCTTCATGCGGCCTTTGGCAGTATGGAAGGAATTGCGAACACTTCTGTAAAATCGATACCCCTCCTACTGGTTGGGGTTGGGATTTGCATCGCATTTCGGGCCAATGTGATTAATATCGGCGGAGAAGGGCAGATGGTGGTCGGTGCACTGATGGCTACAGCCGCTGCTTTGGCGCTTCCGAATACGCCCTCTCCGATTCTGATCCCATTGATCCTGATCGTTGGCGCAATCGGTGGAGCTGTCTGGGGAGGAATAGCCGGCGCCTTAAAGGCCTACTTCAATGTAAGCGAAATCCTGAGCACCATCATGCTCAACATTGTCGCTGTCCAGATAATGAACTTCCTGCTGCGGGGGCCGTTAATCGACCCCGGTGAGATTGAACGGGGAACCCGTATCCCCCAAACAGCCAGGCTTCCGCTTGCATCTGATCTGCCGATACTGATTGAGGGGTTGCGAATGCACCTGGGGTTTGTTGTCGCCCTGCTGGTTGCGATCGGGGCCTATTTTTTACTCTGGCGCACCTCTTTCGGATTCCGTCTGAGATCGGTCGGTTACAGTCGAGATGCTGCCCGTTACGCCGGCATATCCGTGCGTAAAAATATTGTCGGCGCCCTGGCACTCAGTGGGGCCATGTCCGGGGTTGCCGGCGCCATACTGGTGTTTGGAAGCGTATCTCATAGAATGGTTACCGACGGTTCGAGTACGGGTTTCACCGGCAGTGCCGGTTTTAATGGAATCGTTGTGGCCCTGCTGGCCGGTTTACATCCGATCTGGTCCATTCCATCCGCATTGCTGTTCGGGGGGATGCTGGTGGGAGCTAATGCTTTGCAGCGGGCAGCCCAGGTGCCTTCGGCCCTGATCATTGCTTTGAACGGTCTGATCGTTATTTTTGTTGTCAGCTCAGAGTATTTCAGGCAGCGATCGTTGCAAACAACCAGGGCGACGCCATCGTCTGACGATCAGTCAGAAGCGGATGTGAGCATAATCAGTTCAGACGATGAGGGAGGGCAAAATGGATAGTTCCTTTGCACTTTTTATCGTCGTTGCAACCATCGCCTCGGGAATCCGCCTGGCAACGCCTTTCCTGCTCGCGTCTCTGGGAGAAGCGCTGGGTCAACGTAGTGGCGTACTGAATCTGGGTGTGGATGGCGTCATGCTGATCAGCGCCTTTGGTGCGTATTATGCGGTTTTAAAAACCGGCAATCTGATGTATGGTCTTATGATAGGTATCGCCATCGGGCTGTTGCTCGGACTGTTTTACGCGTTTATTACCATTACCTTGCGAGCGGAACAGGGGGTCAGCGGAATCGGTATCTATTTGTTCGGATTAGGAATGAGCGACCTGCTGTTCCAGAAACTGGTTGGAACTCCCAGGCCCACACTGCCCTTTATGCCCCTGGACATTCCAGTATTATCACAGCTTCCCATCCTCGGGGAGATGTTGTTTCAGCACAGTCTGATTGTGTATATTGCATTCGGGCTGGTCCCTATCATGTCCTTTATCCTGAATCGGACCAACTACGGGTTGAACGTCAGGGCTATTGGCGAGAATCCGGAGGCTGCGGACAGTCTCGGTGTCAGCGTTATCCTGACACGATATTCAACCCTGATCATCGGTAACGGTCTTGCCGGTCTGGCAGGTGCTGCGCTGGCAATTGAGATGGGTATTTTTCAACAGAACCTGACCAACGCCATGGGGTTTATTGCCATTGCATTGGTGTATTTCGGTGCCTGGACCCCGAAAGGGGTTATGATCGGATCTCTGGTCTTTGGCCTGGTCCAGGCAATCGTCCTGCAGTGTAAATCTTTCGGAATTATTCCCCGTAGTGCATCGGATCTGGCCGCAATGACACCGGCTCTTATTACCATTCTGGCACTTGTTGTCGTGGCAAAGCGGTTTCGTCAACCTGCCGCGCTGACAAAGCCATATGTCAGGGGTGAATAGATGTCATGTAACTATTCGCCACTATAACGGACCATCAACTAATTGGAGAGAACTCAAATGAAAAACCGAATCCTGCAAATGTCCACCTTCTTCATTGTCATGTTTGCTTTGGCCCTCATGTCCCCATTGATGGTTCAGGCGAAGACGCTCCGGGTAGCCATTGTGGCCCCCAGTGCCAGTAACGACCTTGCTTTCACCCAGAGTATTGTCGATGGTATGAAGGTGTTGCAAAAAAATCGCTCCATTGAGGTTGCCATCACAGATGGGACATTCATTGTGGCTGATGCAGCTGCTGCCATCAGGGACTATGCAAAACAGGGATATGACCTGATCCTTGCCCATGGATCCCAGTATGGCGGATCCCTGAAGGAGATCGCTCCGAAATTCCCCAAGACTGCTTTTGCATGGGGAACGTCGGCCAATACATTTGGTCTTTCCAATGTATCTTCCTATGAAGCCGCATCGGATGAGGGCGGATATGTCATGGGCGTCATGGCTGCTGCCATGAGCCGCAGAGGCGCGGTGGGCGTCATCGGGCCCATTGAGGTTGGCGATGCCAAATTGTATGTGGACGGTTTTATCAAAGGTGCCAAGGCCCAAAAACCTGGCATTCGGGCCAACGTAAACTATATCGGTTCTTTCAGTGACGTTGCCTTGGCCGCAGAAGCTGCTCGTGCCCATATGTCCGCAGGAGCGGATGTTTTGACAGGGACCGCGCAAATGGTTGTCGGTGCCATTGGTGCCGCAAGATCCAAGCGGGCTGCCTGGTTTGGAACACAGGCCAATCAAACGGAACTGGCTCCCGAGATTGTGGTTGCGTCACAGGTTTACAAATGGGAAGTCGTTCTCAAGAAAATCATCGGAGATTTTGATAGAGGCGTTCTGGGTGGCAAAATGTACGAAATCAACCTGAAGAACGGCGGTCTGGTGATTGAATTCAACGATTCATACAAGCTGTCCAAAAAAGTAAAAAAGGCCGGTTTAAAAGCCATTGCCGGAATCAAAAACGGATCTATCGAGCTGCGTTAGCAGAATCGGTTCATCCTGGTTTTACCCTGGTTGAAGCAGATTTCGGCCAGGGGCGTAACATCACCTGAAAGGAATGAAAATGACGGAGAGGTCGAATGCCATGCTTGAAATGGCTGGCATCACCAAATGGTTTCCGGGCGTATTGGCTAACGAGAAAGTGGACTTTGATGTCAAAGTCGGCGAAATCCATACGCTTCTCGGAGAAAATGGCGCAGGGAAAAGTACCCTGATGAAAATTCTGTACGGTTTATACCAGCCTGATGAGGGTGAAATCCGTCTTGATGGCAAACCCGTTAAGGTGACCTCCCCGTCAAATGCCATTTCGCATGGCATAGGCATGATCCATCAGCACTTTATGCTGGTCCAGACGCTGACAGTGGCCGAAAATGTGGCTCTGGGGTTGAATTCCGGCGGTAAAATATTGACCGATCTGAAGCAGGTTTCGGCTCGGATTATCGAGCTTTCTGAAACATTCGGGCTACATGTAAACCCAAAAGAATATATCTGGCAGCTTTCAGTTGGT
>JAOZRE010000520.1 GCA_029940215.1 bacterium
AGTTTTGCCCCTGTTGCCGAAAGCTCTAAAAACCAGGAGGACATTCTGGACGAGATGGCTATGATCAGCGAGCAGATACCGGAAGCCAGTGAAGACGATATGAGTAAGCTGAATGAGCAACTGGTTCGCTTGAATGTATTGCTGACACAGGAGGAGCACGCTAACGAAGACGGTGTTAACCTGAACAACCCCTATTTTGCTCACATCCGGCTGCGTGAGGGGAAAAAAACACGGGACCTATACGTGGGGAACCAGGTTTACCAGACGCCGGACCTCCGGGTTCAGATCATTGACTGGAAAGTGTCGCCCATAGCCATGATCTACTTCCTGTACGAGGAGGAAGACGAATATGAAGAGGATATTGATGGCCGCCTGTTTGAAGGCGAAATGGAGCTGAAACGGATCCTGAAGGTCGTAAACGGCGAAATCGTGCGGATTAAACAGGGGGACGTGCTGCTGGTCAAACAGAGTGATGGCCAATGGGAAAAGTTTATCGAAGAGCGGTATCTCTTGAAGGGGGGTGCTGAGTCTGCCATACGGCCTGGAACGTCCAAAGCGGTGGATCCCAAACTGGGGCTGGACCGGCAGGGGAATATTCGAAAAGACAAGCTGCTACCCGAAATCACCGCCCTGATTGATCCGGAGCAGTTTGCCCTGATCACACGACCGGATAGCGGATTCGTGGTAATCCAGGGAACGGCCGGCTCGGGAAAGACGACGGTGGCGCTGCACCGCGTTGCCTGGCTTTATTATCGGGACACCAATCGATTCAAGCCTGAGACGATGATGGTTATGGTCTTCAATAAGGCTCTTGCAACGTACATTTCCAAGGTTCTGCCGTCTCTAGGCGTTCACAATGTTCGCACAGAGGTGTTTGAGGACTGGGCTTCCAACTACCGATTCCGGTTGTTTCAAAGCTTTCTCCCTCGACAGTACTCGGAATGGACGCCCATCAGCGTGATTCAGTTTAAAAAACATCCCGCGTTGCTGCAGATTATTCGGGAGTTTATTAAGCAGAAAAACCAGCAATTTGATACCGAGTTGGTGGATCTTCTGGATGGGAGATCTGTTCGCGGCTTCCCTCTGGGAAAGCTTCGCCAGATGCCATTAATCGCCCGTCTCTACACAATCTATGAATGGATTGAAGGGAGAAACCAATTTGGTGGCGCGACCTTCAGTTTTGGGATTGAAATCTCCAGTCGGCTGCAGCGGATCGTGACCAACTACATCGACCCCGAAAAAACACGGGTTGAGATGATAGTTCAATTTTGGGAAGAGCTTTTCAGCAATTTTGAATTCCTCAGTAGACGCTTCAGGGAGCTGGCCGGAGACAATTTGAGCAGTGCTGAACTAGTGCAGGTGGGAGAGTGGCAGAAAAGTCAGTATATCAAAAGGCTCAGCCTGGGAGATGCCGACAAGACAGACCTGTTCGAGATCTTCACTGGAGACAAGAAAACGTCAAATGAATTGCCAACACTGGACTATGAGGATGACCCCATCCTGCTGTATTTCTACCAGCATCTGTTTAAGGAAATAGTGGATCGCGGCGGGAAAAGCATGGAACTATCACATCTGATGGTGGACGAGGTCCAGGATCTCAGTCCGGTGGAACTGGCCGTAATGCTCAAAACCCTGAAACAACCGGCCAGTATCACACTGGCGGGGGACGTTAACCAGAAGATGGTTGAGCAGAGTGGGTTCATGGACTGGGAACATATGTTCAAGAGTCTGGGATTGGAAGGTGAAGCTATTTCCACCTTGAAAGTCAGCTATCGTTCCACCTATGAAATCATGGCGTTCTCACTGGATTTGCTGGGTGACCTGGCCAGCACCAATGAATTTACAGCCATGAGACGCGGTCCTGCGATTGAGCTGTTTCACTTTGGCAACCAGGGAGAACTGGTCTATTTCCTTTCCAAAAGCCTGAAGGATCTTTCGGTGGTCGAGCCAAATGCCAGTATTGCCCTGATCTGCCCCAGCCCGGAGAATGCTATCCAGTACTTCCAGCTGCTGGATAAAATGGAGTTGAACGACTTGAGACTAGTCGCTGACCAGGACTTTACCTTCACCCCCGGTACTGATGTCACAGATATCAAACAGGTGAAAGGGCTTGAATTTGACTATGTTATTCTGTTGGATGTGGATAGTGTCAATTATCCGGACAATAACTACTCCCGATATCTGCTGCATATCGGTGCGACGCGGGCCTCACACCAGCTGTGGCTGATGAATTGCGGAGATCCGTCACCCGTCCTGCCGGGGGAGCTGTTGACCCGAATGATCCAGTAGAAGATCAGGAGCGATATCGACCTGATGTAAATCAAATGAAATGGCGGAGTACCGTCATTTCCAGCTTGACAAGGTTCCCAAGGAACCATAAAATCATTTGTATAACGTGCCAAGGTGGCGGAATTTGGTAGACGCGCACGGTTCAGGTCCGTGTGAGCTAACGCTCTTGTGAGTTCGACTCTCATCCTTGGTACCACCTCGCAGTAACTTCAGCAAATAAGTTTCAGATACAACTTCCCCAAAAACCGTCACACTCTGTATCACATAATTGGTAACGCTTCAGGGTCCCTTTCCCGTTGTGTCTGCGCGGGCGAAAACAGTCTCGATGTAAGAAGGAGTCACCTTGAGGCGGATCCCCCTTCCTTTGCCTCCCTCCGACTCCCATTTGGTGGTTGGAACTGGAATTTTACATATGTGATAGTTTTGTTAAATTTAAAATAAACGACCATGATATACTGAAACCATATCGCCAACACAGAACTAAAAACACTAAAGCTAACCCATCAACAGAAGGTTCATATGATACTGAAAATGCGAAAGCGATTTCAGCGACACAGGAACGGAAAAATGTGTTTTTGAAAAAACCTATAAATTATTTGCCTATGAATTGAAACCGATTTACCTAAACCTATTCACTCCTTGACAGACACAATCTTCCCCTTCAGAATTTTTATTTATCCA
>JAOZRE010000135.1 GCA_029940215.1 bacterium
GCAATCTGGCAGGGGACACGGGTAGCCAGGTCTTCGCCGGCATCATTCAGCGAATCAGGGGCACTCCGGATCAGCTTGATCTTGATCAGTTCATGTGTCTCAAGCGCGCGGGCGACCTGACGGACAAAAGAGTCGGAGATACCGCCCTTTCCAACTTGCAACAGAGGTTTCAGTGAATGCCCGAGCCCTCTCAGGTATCTGGCTTGTTTACCGGTCAGGGATGGTTGATTTGAGGTCATTGAAGGGTATTAAACTCTTTAAAGGTTGAATAATAGCGTAATGCTTGTTGTCTTTTTATTATGACATGGAACAGATGGATAGTGAAACAGAAATAGTTTTCACATAATTACAATATCTTACACACAGGCGTTCCATTCATCCCATCCCGTACCCCTTTCAGAACCACGGCTCTTTGACCGCACGCCGCAACCGAATGGAATCAATCACAGCATTGTTGCGGTGGCTCAGCAGAAACATGACAATTTCCGCAATATCAGAGGGTGCCATCAGTTCAGAAGATTCCAATTGAGTATCCAAATCCCCCGTCATATCCGTGTCCACCCCACCTGGAAGAATCGTATGAACCCGGATATTATCTTGCCTGACTTCCTGCGCCAGCACCTTACTGAAACATGGACTTCCCAATTCCCCGACTGGCTCCGGTAACCAGTGCAACCCTTCCCTTCAGTTCTTCTGATGTCATAGCATTTTATTCGAATGGCAATTGTTCAGGCTCACCATGGTCAGGTGTTTTCTTCCTGGCAATGTAAAGAAAGCAAGCCTGTTTGTCGATAGCCAATTCACGACCTGCCTTTTGATCCTCTTTCATACCAGTCATGGCCTAAATGGGCTTTAACTCGACGGGCTAATTGACAGAGAGGCGCGTTATCATCTAACAAACAGGTATCATGAACCGTTGTTTTATCTGCGCTGAGCCACCTTGACAAACCAAAAAGGAATACACGTGAAAAAACTGTTGGACCCCCGCAAAGGGGAAACACCTTTGCTGATGGGAAATGAAGCCATCGCCCGTGGAGCATTGGAAGCTGGACTGGCAGTAGCTGCCGGTTATCCCGGCACCCCCTCCTCTGAAATTATCGAAAGTCTGGCCTCAGTCGCAAAAGAGCGGAACCTGTACGTCGAGTGGTCTGTGAACGAGAAGGTCTCGATGGAGGTGGCAGCAGCAGCCTCATTTGCCGATCTGCGCTCCATCTGCGTCCTGAAGCAGAACGGGCTGCATGTGGCCTCTGATTTTCTGTTGCACCTGGCCGGTTCCGGTACCCGGGGCGGGATGCTGGTGATCGCCTGTGACGACCCTGGAGCCCTTTCCAGTGTGAACGAAGGTGACACCCGCCATTTTGCCCGTATGATCGAATTCCCGCTCTTGGAGCCGGGCGACTTCCAGGAGGCCAAGGACATGACCCGTTGGGCCTTTGAATTGTCAGAATCACTGAATAGTATTGTGATGGTCCGAAGCGTCACCCGCATTTCCCATGCCAGTGGCAACGTCGAATTGGGCAGCCTGCCCGAAACTGACCGCTCCGCCATATTCAAACATCACGGTTCCACCCTGGATCAGCATCAGGGCCCCGTGTCCAGCTCTCCGGTCAGTATCAAACATGCCTGGCAACATGCAAAGCTCAAAAAAGCTATTGAACAATTCGAAACATCGCCGTTCAACACTTACCAGGGCCCGGAAAAACCGGAGTTGCTGATTATCACCAGCTCTGCCTGCAATCTATACAGCCGAGAGGCGATCCAGCTATTGGAATTGCAGGACAGGGTCGGGATTCTGAAGCTTGGCACCACCTGGCCACTACCACCGAAACTGATGGAGAAATACTTGAAGCTGACAGACCAGGTACTGATCGTGGAGGAGGTGATTCCGTTCATGGAGGAAAACGTCAAGATCCTGGCCTTCGAGCTGTCTAAACGTATCGGCGAGATAACCATTTACGGTAAGCGGGATGGCCTACTGGCATCCATCGGCGAGATGAATCCCGACCTTGTTGCAGGAGCGCTCGCAACCATCCTGGAGATTCCCTACCAGGCCACCACCACCGCTTATGAAGAGAAAGCCGGGCTGGCGAGGGCTGAGGCGCTTCCGGACAGGGACCCGGCATACTGTGCCGGTTGTCCCCACCGGGCATCCTACTGGTCCATCAACGTTGCCCTGGGACTGGACAACCAGGACGGATTTGTCTGCGGAGACATCGGTTGCTACACCATGGACCGCAGGCCTACCGGCTTTTTAACCATCAAAACCGTTCATGCCATGGGCTCAGGCACCGGTATCGCCAGTGGATTCGGAAAGCTGAAGCAGTTTGGTTTGGACCAGCCGGTAATGGCTGTCTGTGGAGACTCCACCTTTTTTCATGCGGTTATCCCGGCACTGGTCAATGCGGTTCACAACAACTCAGACATTACCCTGGTGGTACTGGATAACAGCGGCACTGCCATGACCGGCTTTCAGCCCCATCCCGGACTGAATGTGTCTCTGGAGGGAGACGTTGCAACGAAAATCAGTATCGAAGCTGTCTGCAAGGCCATTGGGGCGTCTGTAGATGTCTGCGACCCGTTCGATCTGAAAGGAACTCAGCAGACACTGTTGAAGGCGCTGGAGAGTGGAGGGGGGGTCAATGTGTTGATTTTTGAACAGAAGTGCGCCCTCAGTCCTGAAAAGAAAGCCAAAAGAGCTTTTGATATGCGAATTGATCCGGCCGTTTGTCAGGGAGAGAACTGCGGGTGTAACCGTATCTGCACACGCGTTTTCAAGTGTCCGGGGTTGATCTGGAATGCAGAACAAAACCGGACAGAACTTGATGAAGCCATTTGCAACGGTTGCGGTGTCTGCGCATCTATCTGCCCGATGGGTGCCATTGAGGCCACCGCACTCGACTAGTGTTCTGTATCAGACAAACGTCGGGCTAAAGTCGAGGGGGTTTCGATTCAAAACCCTTGAAAACAGGACGTTTTCACGGAGCTCCAGGGATGGATTCATGCGTGTTTTGAATCGGAATCCCCTCGATGGGCCGAAGTACGGATTTTACCATTAATGGTCAATCTACTTGAAACAGTGCTTTAAACGGCTTTCAGGATTTCACCCGCTTTCAGCAAGGTATCTTCGTTTTTGGCAAAGCAGAACCGCAACACCTTGTGGTCATCCCGCCCCTGGTAGAAAACCGACGGCGGGATGGCCGCCACCTTCTTTTCAACAGTCAGCCACCGGGAAAATTCCATATCACCATCCTGGGAAATCTCTGAATAATCCAGCATCTGGAAGTAGGTCCCGAAGCAGGGCAACGGCTTGAACCGGGAGCCTGCGATAGCCTCCAGAAAGATGTCCCGTTTTTTCTGGTAGAAAGCCCCGAGGTCAAGATAGGCCGAGTGGTTGTCCAGGTATTCCGCATAGGCAAACTGGGATGGTGTGTGCGATGCAAAGGTCAGGAACTGGTGTACCCGCCGAAATTCTGCCGACAGCTCAGCCGGCGCAACACAGTATCCCATTTTCCAGCCGGTGGCATGATAGGTCTTGCCAAAGGAGCTGATCACAAAACTTCGCTCAGCCAGTTCGGGGTATCGCAGCATGCTCTCATGCCGCTTTCCGTCAAAGATGATATGTTCGTATACCTCATCGCTGATAATGCACAGCCCGGTATCGGCCACCAGTTCCTTTAAGGCTGCGATATCAGCCTCACCCATGATGGCCCCGGTCGGGTTATGGGGAGAATTGAGCATGATCGCCCGAGTTCTGTCCGTGATGGCATCCTTGACTCGGTTCCAGTCGATGCGGTAATCCGGATACTGTAGTTGGACAGGTACCGGAACACCACCGCTCAGCCTGATAGCGGGATCGTATGAATCATAGGCCGGTTCCAGCAAAATCACCTCGTCACCAGCCTGAACAACAGCCGTGATCGCTGCATACAAGGCCTCAGTAGCGCCGGAGGTTACCGTCACATCCGTTTCAGGATCGATGACGGCACCGTATAGTTCCTTCGTTTTCTCCGAGATTTTCTGGCGCAGTTCCGCAATACCGGACATGGGAGCATACTGATTACACCCTTTCTGCATATATTGGTTCACCAGATCGATCAGGTCCGGTGAAACACCAAACTCGGGAAATCCCTGGGAAAGGTTGATAGCGCCTTGATCAGCCGCTAATTTGGACATGATGGTAAAAATGGTCGTGCCAACGTCCGGCAGCTTGGAGGTTATTTTCATTGATGTCCGATTCTGGTTAAGTGTTTCTGCAATCTTCTAAGCAATTGGCTTCCGTCATTCTACTGCAAACGTGTCATAGTGACAACCATCCCCCCCAAGCATAACCCACTTCAATAGTTAGGAAGTTTAGTAGCCTTCCAGTTTAGCGATGACCTCGCACATGATTTCATCAGCACCCCCTCCGACAGAGGCGACCCGCGCGTCCCGATAGTAACGGGTAATCAGCATTTCGTTCATGAATCCCATCCCACCAAACATCTGCATACATCCGCTTACGGTTTCCTGCATCAACCTGGCCGACTTCAGTTTGCCCATGGAGATTTCGCGGGTGGCGTCCACACCGTCCATTTTCATATCAACGATCTGATAGCACAGGGCCCTCAGGCATTCCGCATCGGTCAGCCACTCTGCCAAACGATGCTGAAGTACCTGGCGCTTGATCAATGGCTTACCGAACACCTCACGACCCTTGATGTATTCAACGGTCATATCGATGATGTCCCGGGTGACAATGTATCCCCACGGCACAGCAGAGAAGCGTTCGTGCTGGAATTGCTGCATCTGGTAAATGAACCCTTCCCCCTCTTTTCCGATCAGGTTTTCTGCTGGAACCCGCATATTGTCGAAGAACAACTCAGCAGTGTCACTGCTGCGCATACCCAGTTTGTCCAGTTTTTTGCTGACCTGAAAACCGGGAAGGTTGGTGGGGACGACAAACAGACTGAAGGAGTGATAGCCCGGATCGTCACTGGTGCGAGCCAGGAGCGTTAAAAAATCTGCCTGGGCACCGTTAGTGATAAAGGTCTTGGAACCGTTGATCACATACTCATCTCCCTCCCTTTTGGCAGTGGTTGCCAGGGCTGCAACGTCTGATCCGGCCCCCGGTTCGGTGACCGCTATGGCAGCCACCATGTCACCGGCAATGGCGGGTTTCAGATAGGTCTCCTTCAGGTATTCACTACCGAACTCATAGATGGCAGGTGTCGCCATATGGGTCTGGACCGTAATCGGAATGGAGACACCAAAGCCCTGAATGTGGCCGATTTCCTCCAGAAACACCAGATCGGACCAGTAATCCAGCCCCTCTCCACCGTATTTCGGATCGTATCGAATCCCTAGAAAACCGAGATCCCCCATTTTTTTAAACAGTTCATGCAGTGGTGCCTTTCCCTGCTCTTCCCAGGCATCCATGTTGGGATTGATCTCTTTTTTAACAAATTCCCGGATGGCTTTCCGAATCTGTTCATGATCCTTTGTAAATTTCATCAGATTTCTCCTCAGTTTTGATGTTATTAATATTGAGATATGAATTGCCACAAACCCATATCATTTGTTTTGTTATGTTAAAGGCAGAAGAGGTGGCCTGCATTCTCAAAGACCCCGGGGTGGGGTCAGTCATGATTTTAATTCCTCAATATGACTTGTTCGTCATTACCTCAGCTCGCCGTTGGGATCTACCCTGCTTCGCAAGGTCTTAAGTTCCCTGGCGGTGGGCGGGTCGGTTTCAATAATATTGTCCGGGATTTCCACCCGAAATCCAGTGTTTTCGTTCACCTGATTCAGGGTAATGCCCGGGTGCAGGGAGTGCAATCGCATACGGTGCGTATCCGGCGTAAAGTCAAAAATACCCAAGGGTGTTACACAGAGTTTCGGACCGGCTCCAGGCAGGTTCAGCTCCTCTCGTAATCCTGGGGTTCCGTCCCCGAATCCCATGGCACTGACCACATTGCACTGTTCCACAAATACCCTGGGATTGTGATGTTCTGCAATGATGTAATATCGGCGAGCGACAGCTGCCAGGGTAGTTGTGCCGATGCTGCCCGGCCCCCTGAACTTGAAGCTTCCATCATCCCTCCTGATGCCGATCAGGTTGGTATTGCCATGGGCGTCTATTTGAATACCGCTGATAAAAAAAGTGTCCAGTTTGTGGAAGCTGTACATCTGGGTAGAAAAATTCATGGCAGATTCAGCCCAGCGCACCGGCCGAAAATCAGAGAAAAAGGCCATATTCATCGCCTGGTCGGCATTCTCCAGGTTGACACGAAAAGCCCCCATCGTGACCTTGATATTTGGCCCGTGCTGATAGTAAGCCAGCAGGGTCGCCGCCCGGGCAATCGGGAAATTTGCTCCCACACCAACAGCTTCTCCATCTAACAGTTCCCGTGAGAGCCTGCAGGCCATCAACTCCTTAATATGGTAATCCATAGTCAGATACTCCAGTCTTAATATTCATGCAGTGATAAAAGCGACTTTACCCCGACCTGTTCAAGGTAACTCAAATGGTCTTCCGGTTCATCGATGTACCGCTTTCGATAGGTTTCCCAGCTCACGTCATCACCCTTCGTCGCCATATAAGCCGCCATTACATACTCGTTCAGATGAGCTGTATCCTCAATATAGGCGCCCTGGCTGGAGAACGGGTGGGCGCCGAAAGGCATCCGCACAACCATATCAGCCGTATAAACCGTTTTGAACGGATCCCGGCGGATAAATTCGGGTGGCACAATCTTTTCGACTGAGGTGATGGTCTGATCAGCCGCCTTTTGAATCATCTCATCGGCGTATGGGTTCCCATCATACTGGACATTCCCGTAGCAGTCGGCAATGGATGCGTGGGTCAGTGCCACATCGATTTTCATGGCTGGAACCGCCAGCAGGTTTTCGTTCCTGATGGGATCCTTGAATGGCACCAGGTCAGGATTCAACTGGGGCAGATCGGTCCCCAGCCCTCCCCGGACCGGATAAAAAGGAATCCCGGCCATGGTTGCCTGAAGCATCGCCATGATGATAATCTCATCGCACTCCCAGATCTGAATGGAGTCATTCTCTGCCGCCTGTTTGAAAAAAGGCCCCATAGGGGCGGCCGACTCAGCTCCTACATAGGCTGTTACCAGCTTTTTTATACAGCCACAACTGATGAGGAAATCCACTTCCAGGGAGGAGGAGACACTGCCGATAACAGTCAGGTCTTTAACACGCCGCCTGGCCAGGCCCCGAATCAGGCCTGTAGCATGCTGTGCCGTAATAAACCCCCCTAGGGCGATGGTCATCCCATCGGTGATGACATCCAGAGCTGCCGACTCATCAGCAATGACATTTGTTCTTTTCATAACCCCTTTTCCTGTTAAAATACGATTCTTAAGCCACAATTAATCGTCATTATCTTTTACCGAAGTCTCGTTACCGCCGGAATATCGACAACTTTCCTGATCACCTTGGATTTGATTTTCTGGAAAACCGTCATCGTTTCCAACAGTGCCAGCACCTGCTTTTTATTCACCTCGATACCAATCTCTACAAATGGTGGCTGCTACCTCCACTATTTTTTTATTACGCATCATGTCTCCTGGTTATCATTTTCTCTTTTGAAATTCAACTGCTTACTGATAGGTCGCTGTGACTAGAGCGGGCATTCGATTATCCAACAACTTCGCAATCAGGTGTTCCTGATTTAAAATATCACAGGTCTGTACAAAGAGGATACATTGCTGGTAGGGGTTCCCAAAAGGATAATAATTCGAGTTGAAGAGCTGACAGCAACATCTGAAAATGACCTGACATTAATCTACAGGATAAAAAATGAGCAACAAAGATATAGCGCCAAAATATGCAGAGATCGCGGAACTCGCTGTGAATATGGTAGAGGGGATCAAACGGACCGGCATACAGGTAATCGAATTGCGGGACCGGTATGTCAAGCTTTGTATGCCGCTGGAAGGCAACAGCAATCACGTTGGAATTATGTATGCGGGATCGCTCTTTACCCTGGGCGAAATAACAGGCGGAATGATCCCGTTTGTCGCTTTGGATATGACTGACCTCGTCCCCATCGTCAAAGAGGTCAATATTCGATTTGTGGCGCCGGGCACAAGTGATGTTTTTATGATATCAGAAATCAGTGAAGAAGATGCGGCAACCATTCAGCAGACGGCCTCAGAAAACGGAAAGGCCGATTTTAGATTGGAACTGGAACTCAAAGATGCCAACGACAGTGTCGTTGCCATTGTCAATGGCCTCTGGCAGGTTCGAAATATGGGTAGTCTTAACCAATAGTTGAGGAGCGTTTTTAGCAGCCCTCTTTTCAAGGCAACAGGCGAGAGAATCGAAAATCATCAGGTGTGTTGCCATTTCAGGAGTTCAACTCAGAACAGGAGGAGAACCATGCAACATCATACTTCCTATGCGGCATCCAAACCGGATGATCCCGCCATTATTCTGTCCAACAGCGGTGACATTATTACCTGGCGTGACTACGACCTCAAGGTCAGCCGAATCGCCCAGTACTTCAAGGATATTGGATTGAAAGAGAGAGATCACATTGCCGTACTGCTGGATAATTGCGAAACGTACCTGGAGATTTTAGAGGCTGCTGTTGATGCAGGTTTACTGCTGACGACCATCAGCACCCACTTGCAGCTGGAAGAAATAGAATATGTGATCGATAACAGTGATTCCAGTGTGTTGATCACCTCGGATGCCTTTGCCGAACTTGCTGAAAAGCTGCTGGGTTGCACGCCCAAGGTGACACATCGTCTCATGCTGGGAACCGCTATCAATGGATACGATTCATTTGAAGAGACCGTTGCCGGATATGATGGATCTCCCATTGCGTATGGAAATGCCGGGACCTTCATGCTGTATTCGTCAGGCACAACCGGCAGGCCTAAGGGGATTCACTGGGATGTCCCACCCGTCCAGGTTGGAACCGTTGACCCCAATCTGGTTACTGCCTTTGCTCTGTTTCAGATAGATGAAAAGACGACTTACCTGTCGACACAACCCCTGTACCATTCTGCACCCGCCGCGTTTGCCCTGGGCTGTCTGCAGATGGGGGCAACTGTCGTACTGATGGAGAAGTTCGATCCTGAAAACGCCATTTCTGCCATTGAGAAATACAAAACATCCCATTCCCAGTGGGTCCCCACCATGTTCGTCCGTATTATGAAACTACCGGAGGAGACCCGCCTTAAGTACGATGTTTCAGCCATGCAGTGCGCCATTCATGCCGCCGCTCCCTGCCCGGTGGAGGTTAAGGAGCAGATGATCGAGTGGATGGGACCGGTGCTCTTCGAATTCTGGGGGGGAACCGAAACAGGTGTTGTGACGCTGATCACCTCTCAGGAGTGGCTCGAGCATCGGGGGTCCGTCGGTCGAGGCTTTACCGCTGCGCTTCATATCCTGGACGAAGCCGGCAACGAACAACCACCTGGTGAGCCAGGTATTATCTACATGGAGAGCGGGAGGCAATACTCCTATTTCAAAGAGCCGGACAAAACAGCCAGCAGCCGCAATAAGGACGGATGGACCGATATCGGTGATATCGGCTACCTGGACGAGGAGGGCTATCTCTATCTGACCGATCGAAAATCCTTCATGATTATTTCGGGTGGGGTCAATATCTACCCCCAGGAGACGGAGGATGCCATGGTCATGCACCCGAAAGTGATGGATGTAGCGGTTATCGGTGTGCCGAACGAGGATTTCGGTGAAGAGGTCAAGGCAGTGGTTCAACCGGTTAATTTCACTGAAGCCGGTCCTGAATTGGAAAAGGAGTTGATTGAGTATACCCGCACCAAGGTGTCCCACATCAAGTGCCCGAAGACCATCGATTTCATGGAAGAGCTGCCGCGTACACCATCCGGGAAGCTCTTGAAGCGCCTGATCAAGGAAAAGTACCTCTAGCAACCTGTCAGATTTTTGTATTTGAAGATCTAACAATGAGTCTGCTCCGAAAAGGCTAAAAATCGTCACCCCGGCGAAAGCCGGGGTCCAGATCTGTATGTTTTTACTGGATTCCGGCCTTCGCCTGAATGACGCCTGAGGTCGATTTTCGACTTTTTGGAGCATACTCAACAATTAAAAAAACAATGGAGCTTTCATTAACCGAACGCCTGGAATTTGAAACACTGCTCTCCGAGCTGTTCGCCACCTTTGTCAATTTTAAAATCGATGAAGTCGATGACAAAATCAATTACGCCTTCGAACGTATCGGTAAACACCTGAGAATCGATCGCTGTCATCTGGTACTGTACGAAAAACAGATACTCACTCACGCCTGGAAAGCCAAAGATATCGACATTCCGGTCCCCCTTGGTCTGGGAGCCGAAAGCTTTCCCTGGACGCTGGACGAACTGCTGCAAAATAGAACTGTCCAGTTCAAAAGCCTGAATGAACTGCCAGAGGAAGCAGAGATCGATAAAAAAAGCTTTGCCAAATACCAGACGAAATCATCGTTAATCATTCCGCTGTTCGATGGCCAGACCCCTGTGGCTTCCTTCAGCCTGGATCAGGTTCTAACCGAACGAACATGGACCCACGATCTTGTGCTGAAGCTTCAGATTGTTGGAAAAGTCCTGATAAATGTTTTATTAAAAAAACGTTCTGAGGAGACTCTCCAACAAGCTTTCCTGGAAATTACCCATCTCAAAAACCAGCTTGAAAACGAACGGAACTATCTCCGGGAAGAGATCAAGCTTGAACATAATTTTGAAAATATTATCGGTCAAAGCCAGGTGCTTCAGTACGCCCTGTATAAAATCATGCAGGTCGCAGAAACGGATTCGACAGCGCTGATCCTGGGTGAGACCGGAACAGGCAAGGAGCTGTTAGCCCGCGCTATTCATAGCAAAAGCACCAGGAGTGGCCTTCCGTTGATCAAGGTAAATTGCGCCAGCCTCCCCTCAAACCTCATTGAAAGTGAACTGTTTGGTCATGAAAAAGGTGCTTTTACGGGCGCCCACAGCCTCCGCAAAGGACGGTTTGAACTGGCCGACGGCGCCACTCTTTTTCTGGACGAAATAGGCGAATTGCCGCTTGAAACCCAGGGCAAATTATTGAGGGTTTTTCAAGAAGGCGAGTTCGAGAGAATAGGCAGTTCGGATACAATCCGGGTAGATGTGCGGATCATTGCCGCCACCAATCGTAATCTGGAAGAAGAAGTTAAAACAGGTCGCTTTCGAAAAGACCTCTGGTACCGTTTGAATGTTT
>JAOZRE010000136.1 GCA_029940215.1 bacterium
GATATCAACGAAGGGGAAACCTTGGGGCTGGTGGGCGAAAGCGGTTGTGGAAAAAGCGTCAGTGCTCTCTCCATTCTGCGTCTGATCCCCAATCCACCGGGAAAAATCGTCGACGGGAAGATACTGTTCGAAGGGCAAGACTTGTTGGAGCTCAATCGGAACGATATTTGCGATGTTAGGGGAAATAAAATCTCCATGATCTTCCAGGAGCCTATGACTTCCCTGAATCCTGTTTACACCATCGGTCGACAGCTTTCCGAACCGTTGGAACTGCATAAGGATATGAAAAAAAAGGTGGCTTGGAACGAGGCTGTGGAATTGTTGCGCAAAGTCCAAATTCCAGAGCCTCAACTTCGAGTAAATGCCTATCCGCACCAGTTCAGCGGCGGTATGCGGCAGCGCGCCATGATCGCCATGGGAATGGCCTGTATTCCGAAATTGATTATTGCCGACGAGCCGACCACCGCCCTGGATGTAACGATCCAGGCCCAATTGTTGGAGCTGCTCAAGAGTCTGTCCAGAGATTTCGGCACCTCCCTGATTATTATCACGCACAATTTGGGCGTCGTCGCCAGGTACGCGGACCGCATCAATGTCATGTACGCGGGCCGCATCGTTGAAAAGGCTTCGGCAATGGATCTCTACAAACACCCGAAGCATCCGTACACCATCGGCCTGATGGCTTCGGTACCCCGCCTGGACGAGGACGTCAAGAAAAAGCTGGTACCCATTGAAGGACAGCCACCCGATCTGCTGGCAGTTCCTCCCGGGTGCTCATTTCATCCACGCTGTCCCTATGCAGTCGAAAAGTGTGGAGTCGAAACTCCAGAATTGAAGGACGTTGCCAATAACCATCAAATAGCGTGCTGGATCGATGTCAAACAACAATAACAATGGACGATTGCTGGAAGTCAAAAACTTAACCATGCATTTTCCCGTGTATCGGGGACTGATTCTTCAGAAAAAAATCGGAGACATCAGAGCGGTCGACGGAGTCGATTTTTTTATTAACCGTGGGGAAACCCTGGGTTTGGTGGGGGAAAGCGGCTGCGGGAAGACCACCACCGGTCGAACTCTACTTCAGCTTGAAAAACCGACCGATGGACAAATCATCTTCGATGGGCAAGATATCACCCACGTCGACGAAAAACAACTACGGACCTTACGCCGCAGGATGCAGATGATCTTTCAGGATCCCTTCGGTTGTCTGGATCCGCGAATGACGGCCGGCGATATCATCGGGGAACCGCTGATCATCCATAATGCCGTCGACGGCAAGGACGAATACAAACAGACCATCGCCGAACTACTGAAGACTGTGGGACTAAACCCGGGAATGGCGGATCGCTATCCCCACGAGTTCAGCGGCGGTCAACGGCAGCGGATAGGGGTAGCCAGGGCACTCTCCGTGAAACCGGACCTGATCATATGCGACGAGCCGGTATCCGCGCTAGATGTCTCGATCCAAGCCCAGATTATCAATCTGCTGGAAGAGCTTCAGGAAGAATTTAACCTGACCTATCTATTCATCGCTCACGATCTGGCTGTGGTCAGGCACATCAGCAGCCGCATAGCCGTTATGTATTTGGGTGATATCGTAGAAATAGCGACCCGCTACGATCTGTATCACAACCCGCTGAACCCCTATACACAGGCACTGATCGCGGCCGTTCCCATTCCGGACCCCGAAGTGGAAGCTAAAAGGGAGCATATTATGATCACCGGTGAAGTACCGAGTCCCTTCAATCCCCCCGCCGGCTGCAAATTTCATCCTCGCTGCACACGGGCCGAATTTCCGAAATGTCGTGAAAAAGCGCCGAAGCTGGAAAAGCTGCCCGATGCGGACCATTGGGTAGCCTGCCACTTTGCCGGTCGATAGCAACGAATCACCCCTCGATACGTTGCCCCCGCAATAACGAGCGCTCCAGCTCTCCAATCTCTTGCGGCGGGAGTGGTCCGTCATTGCGAGAGAAGCGCGGCAATCTCTGGCCACCCTGGTTGGTGCGATCTAAAAGAACCGATTCTCGGCAGGATACCGGCAAAGATCGGTAACCTGCTCGGCCAGAGCCTTTTTTGATTATCTGTTTTCCTGTTGTGGCAACTGATTTTCAGTGGATAGCTACGTCTTTCATCTCCAGAAACAATCAAATTTCATCATAAAAATGAAACTTACATCTAAAATCTGGTCGGATATCTGATTCTTAATTTGGAATTGTGATGAAAATCAGTAGAATCATGTCCCGATGCTATTTTGAGGGTACACACCTTTGATGGTAATGATTTTTATGCAACGGATTATGAAGCGTTTATGGTTAGTATTTTTATTTATTTTCAGCATCGTCATGGTGAGTTCGGCACAAGAGATGATTACCTCCGAATCTTGCTCGGAATGTCACGGTAAAAATAACAAAGAGTCTGCTGTTGTCACCACAAACATGGTTGATACATCAGTCCATGAAGGAACCGACTGTTTGGAGTGTCATGAAGGGATCACGGAACTCCCGCATTCTGAAAATTTGGAAATGGTCGTTTGTGCCAATTGCCACGAAGATGAGGCGGTGAATTATAAACTGCATGGCAGCCATGAAACAGGAACTAACGCAGATATTCCAGCCTGTGCAGACTGTCATGGTACACATGATGTTCTTGCTTCTTCAGATACAAAATCCAGGATTCATCCACTCAATCTGCCTTCAACTTGCGGAACCTGCCACGAAGATCCTGAGATTGCCCGTGCATATGCGCTTCTTACAAAAAATCCGATCCGGAATTACCAATCCAGCGTTCACGCTAGTGCGACTGCAGAAGGAAACAAGAATGCAGCCACATGCCGTGATTGCCATTTCAATAACGGTTCGGCCCATCAAATTCTGACCCCGGGGAACACAAATTCACCTGTCAATCATTTTGCAATCCCTGGTACCTGTGGAAAATGCCATTCAAGGATAGAGAAAGAATACTGGAATTCGATCCATGGGAAATTAACCGCACGGGGCAAGACAAACTCACCGGTCTGCACCAACTGCCATGGCGAACATAGAATCCTGTCTCATACTGAAAAACGATCTTCAGTCAATTCCAGCCAGTTGGCTGAGGTCACTTGCTCCCCTTGTCACGAATCGGCAAATCTTATCGAGCAATATGGACTTCCAGCCGGACGACCGGTGTCATTTATCGATTCTTATCACGGCCTTAAAAGCAATGCGGGTGACACAACTGTGGCGAATTGTATCGATTGTCACAGCACGCATTCAATCCTTCCTGCCACCGATGCAAAATCAGCCATTCATTTTAATAACCGGCAAGGTACCTGCGGAAAATGTCATCTCGGAATTAACGCCGATCTGGCGCAAACAATAATCCACTCCAACGGAAAAAGCGGAAATAGCGGCTGGCCTATGGTCTTTACGAATGTGTATTTCATCATCATCTCAGCAACGGTTGCCGGGATGCTTCTATTTATCATATTTGATTTCTGGCGGCAAACCCGGAACATGATGTTGAAGAAACAGGTTAAACGAATGTCACGGAGCGCGGTTTTTCAACACATGTTGCTGGCAATTTCCTTTTTCCTGCTTGCAGTTACCGGCTTTGCGCTTCGGCATGCTGATTCCTGGTGGGCACTGCTATTGTTTGGCAGAGAAGGTGGCTTTTTCCTTCGAAATACCATTCACCGGATTTCAGCCGTATTGTTTATTTTGATGACCTTGACACATTTGATTTATTTACCAAGCACCCGGGGTCGGGTATTCATAAAGATGATCTTTCCTGGATTGCATGATTTCAAGCAACTCATTCAAATGATAACATATAATTTGGGATTATCAAAAAACCAGCCGATATTTGACCGGTTTTCATTTGTGGAAAAATTTGAATATTGGGCGTTGGCTTGGGGGGGAGCGATCATGATCATAACTGGGATTTTTCTGTGGTACGACAACTATTTTGTCCGGTTTCTACCAAAAGCCTTCCTGGATATCATGGTGGTGATTCATTACTATGAAGCTTGGCTGGCAACACTGGCCATCTTGATATTGCACTCATACGCAACGGTCTTCAGTCCAAATGTCTATCCCATGAATCCATCATGGCTGACAGGGAAAATGCCGCAGGAACAACATGATCAAAAGCACGCCAAAATCCAAATCGAGCGAAAAAACATTACTTCAGAGGAAATTCGGTGAAATCAAGCGCTTTTTTAATTATATTTACAGTTTTATTTGTTTTTTCATCACCGGCCTTGTTTGCGGAAAACAAGTTTGTGGGGGCAAAAAAATGTAAGGCCTGTCATAAGAAAAAAAAGCAGGGAGAACAGTTTAAAATCTGGAGCAAGTGCAATCACTCCAAAGCGTTTAAAAGCCTGTCAAAACCCGGGGCTAAAAAGCTGGCGGCAAAAGTCGGTGTATCCGGCGATCCTACCAAAGCGAAAGAGTGCCTGGTCTGCCACACCGCTACAAAATATGACAGCAATGGTAACACAAGAGCTGCAAAAATGTTTGGTAAAAAGTACAAGGCGACAGACGGGGTGCAGTGTGAAGACTGCCACGCTGCAGGCGGAAAGTACTGGAAGAAGAAAGTCATGAAGAAGATAACCAAAGAGGGTGGAGGAAACAAATCAGCAACCGCCAAAAAAACAGGGCTGGTTATTCCCGATAAGAAAGCCTGTCAACGATGTCACGCTGCAGAAACAAAGATTGGGGGCGTTGTCTATAAGAATCCAACATTTAAGGATTTTGATTTTGAAAAACGATTGGCTGAGGTAGCCCATCCAGTTCCCAAATAGAGATTGTAGTTAGCACAATTATTTCAGAAAGACACCATACAAAAGAAGGCAAGCTTTTATATTTCCATTTTCCTTTTAATCCTATTTTTCTTGTAAAACCAGGTGTATACGTCCATCATGCCAGGCTAAAGGAAACACGTTGCCCCAAGTGTTTCCCATTAGTGAAAAGGAAACGATATCGCGCTTAAAATAATGCTTTATTGAACAGTACTGTTAAATAAAATAGTAAGTACTGTTTTATTAGACAACAACAGGGTTGGTTTTCTTATTACACGGCGTATTTTCATGCTTTCTATGAAATAATAGATGGTTGTATTCGTGCTATTTCAATTGTTTATTCAACGGCTTACACCACCAGACCGGAAGGTGCCCCCATTACTTGGTGTATTTCTTGCTGATAGCAGTGGTGAGCGAATTCCCTGGCACTCACCCGTAAATTGCTGGGACGGGTTGGCGGACTACCTGTGTATGCCACGGGCGCCTGCAGTGAATTCTATCCGGTGATGGATCCCCGAACTGGAAAAACCGGCCAATTACATGGTGGGGTAACCCACCCTGCAGAGAGCGGATCCATCAAACCTGTGGATACCCCCCCCGGACGGCAAAAGCTCCTGGAAAGGGGTATTTGGGTTCCGAACCGCACGGCGCGATTTTTTTTCGAATACCCCCTAATTTTTGGTAACCTGCCCTTGATGGCGCTTTTGGTTCCCATCAGGGAAAGGGGGAGTGGTTTATCGAGGTTGCCGATTCTTATGTGTCTATTCAGTCGAATACCAAAGAAGCCTTTATGGTATTTCAAGAAACGCGGGATTCATCCCTGAGCTTCGGGAATGCATCCATGGCTTCCCAAGTGTTTCCCATTAATGGAAAGGAAACACGTCGCCCGTAAAGGAAACACGTTGTCCTCGGTTCTTGAAAAAACGTACCTTTTGGGGCGGGTATTGGTGAATAGTGACACTCTAATAATATAAATGCTTGAAATGGAGGAATGATATCATGAAACAATTCACAATTTTGATTATGTCACTTTTTCTTTTATCACTCGGTAGTTGCGCGACAACCACCCCAAAAAAGACAGTTTCTGGCCCAGACGATCTCTCAGGTGAATGGCAATACTCTGGCGTGATAAAGGACTGTAATGGCGATAGAACAGAAAGCTGGATCGCAATCATAACGCAAACAGGGGATGTGGTTACATTGAAGCATGAGTTCGGAACTTTGACCGGAGAAAAAGAGGGCAATGAGATTTACTTTGAAGATTTTGTGCAAGGGCAGCTGACAATCAATGCCGCTGTAAATACCGTCAATGCGGAAGGAAACCGGATAGTCGGAAAAGGTGTTGAATGGTCATATGGAGGCTGCAAAGGCGTGTCTAACGTGACTTTTGAGAGAAAGATGTAAAAAAAGCTACCCCAAAAAAATTGCCGGAGAATGGAAATACCCAGCAAATGCTGAAGTGGATGCCGCTTGCTGTGGCAATAAAACGGAAAACTGGACTGCCTGTATTTATCAAATTGGTCCCATGGTGATGATCAGACAGAAGTTTGGCACCATTAACAGAAAACTGAAAGATGACATCATCATGTTTCCCAAATCCCGGTCCGGCAAACTTGCACTCATAAATAAAACCTGAGGTGAACTGTTTTTGGAAATCTCCATGGATTCGAGGTGAATAGTACGGATCCTGTGAAATAACGGAAACCTTATTATCCAATTGCATGAGGTAGATTTATGAAGCACCAAACAGAAGAAATTCCAGGTCGGATCAAAACCGTTTCCCGCCGTCGTTTTTTACAGGTGACTGGAACGGTAATCCTGGTTGCGGGGGGTGGATGTCAAATGGTTGCCGGAAATGCCAAACCGGCAGGTCCCAGTCTCCCAGAAACGCTGACCAACGCCAAATATCCCCCCTCAGAAGGATATATCCTGGTGGATACAGAGAAATGTCAAGGGTGTGTTAGTTGTATGTTGGCATGTTCATTGGTCCACGAAGGGGTGGAGAGCCTGTCTCTGTCGCGGATTCAGGTTATCCAGAATGCCTTCGAGACCTATCCGGAAGATTTGACCATCGAACAATGCCGCCAATGTGTGGATCCCAAATGTGTGGAGGAATGTCCGGAACAAGCCCTCAGTGTGAATGCTGAATTTGGCAATGTCCGTATGGTGGACCGCTCCAAATGCATCGGCTGTGGAACCTGTATCGAAGCGTGCCCTTTTACGCCAAGTCGACCGGTGATCACCGAAGACAAGGACTACGAGGGAGAACTCATTGCCAGAAAGTGCGACCTTTGCGCCAATACCCCCTACCATTGGGATGCAGCCGGTGGTGGACCCGACGGCAAGCAAGCTTGCGTGGAAGTGTGTCCCGTGGGCGCCATCAAATTCAGCAGGAAAATTCCGATTCAAGTCGGAGACGAGGGCTACAAGGTGAATCTACGGGATTGGAAATGGGGGCAGTTGGGCTACCCCAGGGATTGATCATATTTCCATGATAGGTATTTAGGTCGATAGGCTGAAGGCTTTTAGGCTGAAAGGACGCCTGTCAATTGGACTGGATAAACAACAGGAATTTCGAATGGGCAATCAACACTGATTGTGTCCTCGAAGGGTTAAATAAGGAGCAGTTAATAAGCTCTTCTAACCCAAATACCTTTAACCTAAAAGCCTTAATCCTAAAGACCTTTAGTCTATATTGTTACAAACCAATGCTGATGAAACACCATCTGAAGATAGATAAACAGGGGATACACAGCCAGGACACATCCCTTTTTTTTGTCATTCTAAGCGAATTGACGCGCAATGATAGAAAATCACAAATAGGAGTCCCCCACAATGAACGGTTACGCAGGAAAGATACTCAGATTAAATCTGACCAATAGAAACGTCAGCACCTTCCCCACTCAGAAATATGAGCAATGGATGGGCGGTCATGGCATGGGATCGGCTATCTTTTATGATCTGGTCAAGGACAAGACCATCGACGGATTCAATCCCGCCAATGTGGTGACCATGATGACGTCACCCTTATCCGGGACGCTGGTTCCAGGCGCTTCGGCCAGAACAGAGGTCCAGGGAATCGGCATTCAATCTTATCCCATCGGCTGGTTTACCCGGTCCAATTTTGGAGGGCGCTTTTCGGCCATGCTCAAATTTGCGGGCTGGGATGGGGTGGTAATCGAGGGAAAAGCGGACAAGCCGGTGTGGATTGATGTGCGGGATGATCAGGTCTCTATCCGGGATTGCAGTCCTTTGAAGCTTTGGGGAATGGAAACCTGGGATACTCAGGAAACCATTTGGGATTTTGTAGCCGGTGACGGTAAGGAGTATGGGCAATGGCTGCAACCCAATGGCGAAGAGGGTGGTAGCAGCACCCAGCACCCTGCCGTGGTAACTATTGGTCCGGCTGGAGAGAATCAAAGTCGCCTGGGCTGCTTAATCCACGATGCCAGCGCAGCGGGGGGGCAAGGCGGTTTTGGCGGTATCTGGGGAAGTAAAAATCTCAAGGCAATCAGTGTGATAGGATCCGGCCAGGTTGAAATCAACGATCCTAAAGCCTTGATGGCAGCGCGCCTATGGCAGAAAAAAAACTATGCCTTCAAACTTGGAACAATCAAGGGTGGGGGCACTTTTGAATTTCAATCGTCGCCCACACCACTTGTAAGCTGGCGCGGGGGGCGTCCCAAAGTTGATCAGCGACCCAAAGCCTGTATTGGATGTCATTCAGCCTGCCGGGCCACATACGATGATGGCCTGGGTAACCAGGCGTCCTGCTTTGCCTCTGTTTTTTATTGGGATGCCGACAGCCTGGATACACAGCGTGCGGCCAGCGATTTGATCAATCGCTATGGGGTCAATGCGGTGGAAATTATTTTCGGCCTCGAGTATGTCCGCAATCTGCAGCTATATCGGTTGTTGAAGTCAGCCAAAATCCCTGAATGTCCACTGGATTTCAGCGATTATGGGAGTGAAGAATTTGTAGAACGTTTCGTTCGGATGATCGCCTATGGTGATGATGGGCAAGGCAATCCCAGTGAATTCGGTAAGGATATCTCGGGCGGTTTTGTCTATGCGGCCGAGAAATGGGGACGCCGGGAAGAGGATTTGCGCAGCGGTTTGCTTCGATTTCCCTACTGGGGGTTACCGATCCATAAAGAGCCCCGGGCCCAGGTTTACTGGGGATACGGGACGCTTTTGGGAGACCGGGACATTAACGAGCACGATTTCGATTGGCTAAAGTGGGATGCTTCTAACGCTAAAGCCTATGGCAGAAGGCCCATGGCGGATGCCGAAGAGGCGGTCAGGATCATGACCAACAAGATGGTCCCCTATCAGGATGACATGAAGATGTTCGATTTCAGCGAAGAGAACATCTATTCCGATCACATGGCCAAGTTGGTTTCTTGGCACCGTTATTATACCCGGTTCTGGAAGCAATCCATGTTGTTTTGCGACGTGCGCTGGCCCGATTTCCTGAATATGCACCAGCCAGACAAGATCGGTTCCACCGGAATTGCCGAGCCTAAGTACCTGAAGGCTGTGACCGGCAAGGATTTCTCATTTCTCGATGGAATCAACCTGGGTAAGAAAATCTGGAATCTGGATAACGCGATTTGGACTCTCCAGGGCCGCCACCGGGACATGGTTCATTTTTGTGACAATATTTACGAAGAACCCGCCCGTCGAGGTGTCGATATGGCAAACACCTATATGCCGGGGATTGAAAATGGAAAGTGGGACTACTACGAGTATTCCAATAGAACATTGGATCGGGACAAATTTGACGAATTCAAAACCCGGTTTTATAAACTCCAGGAATGGGATACCCGTTCCGGATATCCCACCCGGAAGGCCCTGGAACCTTTAGGCCTGAGTTACGTGGCAGATGATCTGGAAAAACAGGAGAAATTGGGGAAGACATAGAAAATGATCAATTCTTTGATGGGAAGATATGAATTAAGGGATCCAAGTGTTTATCATTCGTGTCTAAGAAACACTTGGTTAAAAAAAGTTTCTTAAGCCGTTCCTTAGGATGGCAAACAAGAATTGAATAAAACTAAAACGGGAGAATTGAAAATGACTAAATTGAGAATTTGGCAAATAATGGGCGTACTGGCAGCCGCATTGTTGATAAGTTGCACACCGGCTACCCAGGATAAGGCTACAGCTGACTCAGGAACAGTGAAGAACAGTTACATTGCTGATGGTGAGTACACGGGGCCCTACTGGCCGACAACCGATTGGAAAACCGCCAAACCTGAAACAGTGGGAATGGATTCGGCAAAACTGGCAGAAGCAATAGAATACTGTGCCACCGATAGATTTAACACTGAGGGATTATTGGTGATTAAAAAAGGCTATATCGTGGGAGAGGGCTACTTTCATAATTTTAGAAAGGATCAATGGCACGTTAGTAATTCCATGGCCAAGAGCTTTACCAGTACGCTGATCGGTATTGCCATCGACAAGGGACTTATATCGGGAGTGGATGAGAAACTCTGCCAATATTACGAGGATTGGGACTGCGAGGACGCGGATTGGGATCTTCGTGCCAAGATCACCATCCGGCATGCAATGACGCTGACCAGTGGTTTGGAGTGGGTTGAAAACTGGTCAAAAGTTGACCCCAATACCAATGATGCATTGAAAATGGGTCGCAGCGCCTATTACTATGAGTATATGTCCGACAGGGACGGTCTGCATGAACCGGGTAAAAGATTCTACTATTCCACCGGCGATCCTATGCTTCTTTCCCGAGTGATTCAGGAAGAGACCGGAATGAGCGCTTTTAAATTCGCCAAACAACATCTCTTCGATCCAATTGGGATAAAGAATGTCCGGTGGGACGAAGACCGACAAGGGTACACAGCAACTGCCTGGGGCTTGTACACCACGGTTAGAGAATTTGGAAAATTTGGCTTTCTCATTTTGAACAAAGGAAAGTGGGATGATAAGCAAATTGTCTCCGAAGCGTGGGTGGAAAAAGCAACAAAGACCGACAGCAGTGTCAAAATGTGGGCAGCGTATGGATACTTGTGGCATGTCAACTTACCCTACCGGTTAAGTTCACGTTTTTCCAAATCCGCTATGTCTTCAGATGTGCTGCCGGCTGATAGCTTTATGGCAGAAGGGGTTGAAGGACAAAATATCTTTATTTTCCCTTCTCAAGATCTGGTGGTTGTTAAGGTGGCTAATCAGAAAAAAGCACGTATCGATGAAGTGAAACTATTATCCATGATTCTCGATGCAGATAAATCTTCCCTCAAGTAAGGGGAGGCTCAAAAATTAGCCCGGACATTCTGTTTGCATAATGTTCGGTTATAGGTCGGCTGATGAATTAGTTCACATTCTGTTTACAAAATGACCAGTGCTTTTTGCTTAAAATTAGGAAGGTTCGCGGTTATTAAACGCATATTGGCAGAAAGCT
>JAOZRE010000521.1 GCA_029940215.1 bacterium
GCGGCCGGGTGATGTCCGCGGGCAACTCAGTGCTGTAATTCATAGTGCAGTAAATAAAGACGGGGAGATTTAACTCCAGCGCTCTGGCGTAGTAGGGATAATACTCAAGATCTACAGGCTCCAGCTTGGAAAGGAAAGAGGTGGCATGAACAGCCTTCAAATCATAGTCCTGAATCGCCTTCTCCATTTTCCCAACACCATCAGCGCCTTCATGGGGGTTAATGGTAAAGGAAGCCTTGAACCGCTCAGGATTATGCCTAGTGAATTCACAGGCTTTCTTATTGTCTGCATCATCAATCAGGCACCATTCAATACCCGCATCATCCAGTTGGACAGTGAATTGCTCAGGTGATACAGCCAGTTTTTCGGACAGGGACAGCATCAACGCATCAAATTCTTCGGGTTTCAGCTCTTCGTACCTCTGTTCCAGCTCTTCAATGCTCATCCCAAGAGACGCTGCGTATTGTGGACCGAATATCCGCCTGTAATTGGCAACGCCTGCTGTATCCCTGTTGACTATCATAAATGTCATCAGCTCAGCTATTTCAGCTGCTGATTGAGGCAGATCCATTTTCAGATCGATAATATTTGTCATGCTGGTTGGTTT
This sequence comes from bacterium, assembly GCA_029940215.1. Classification (GTDB taxonomy): domain Bacteria; phylum SAR324; class SAR324; order XYD2-FULL-50-16; family XYD2-FULL-50-16; genus JAHJRI01. Next base: position 608 of record JAOZRE010000521.1, read on the forward strand.
TTTAACGGTTCGATTCTTTTCGGATGTGGTGTCAGTTTCCTACTTTACGGTTTCTTATTTAGAAACCTTTTAGAAACCCTGAGGGCAAAAAAATATCTCCCCGCTCAGGCGACTAACATCCGTTGAATAAGTGGTGTTATCACAATCATATTCAGAACAACAATAGATCGATTCGGAGATCAACCTTCAAATTTACCTGGGTTTTTTGATTCCAGCAGGCCCTGGGAAAACGGTAGATCACTGCCCAGCCTTCTGTAATGATAATTCACCAGAAGAGCCTTTGCCGGTTTTTCGCTGATACTTCTCCCGGAATAGGGGATACTGGTGTCGAGGTAAATGCTGTCACCGGCCTCAAATACATAACTTTCGTTACCATATTCCACCTCAACTTTTCCTTCCAGTATGAAATAGAACTCCTCTCCCATGTATTTGTATACCTGATAGTTGTCTTTCGGGATCTCAATAATATATGGATCAAAATTGCGACCGGGCATCTTCTCGGCAAGTGGCGACATCTTCCATTCGGATTCACCCGAGTTGACTGAAATTTCCTTTCTGGCATCCTTGCGGACAACAGAAATATGCCAATTAGGATCCTCGCTACTGTCTTCACTATGGAAGAAATGGGTTAAGTCAACATTCAGGGCAGAGGCAATTCGGTACAGGGTTACTATGGGTGGAACGCTCAATCCATTCTCGATTTTAGACAAGTATCCCTTGGAGAGTCCTGTCATCCTTGCCAGTTGGTTCAAACTGAAACCCCTATCCTGGCGAATGGATTTTATTTTATCAACAATATCTACTTCTTTCATAGTATAGGATTGGTTTTTAAATTATCGTTTCATATATGATAACCCCAAGGAAACCCTCTTGTCAAGTATTTTTTCTCCCTTAAAATAATTAATATGGAACCCCCGATTCGGGGGGATTAGCCTGACAGCTTATCCAGGTTCCAGTCACTTTTATAAATTTTATTTAGAGGCTACGTACTGTGTTCCAAGTCTAACATAATAGTATTGATATCAACTTACCGCTAAGACTCTATTCATGTTGATCTCAACCGCTTGATATGGAGAAAAACATGAAGATAACCGGTTTTCCCTCTATGAAACCGATGCGATGAAGTCCAGGAGTGCCTTGTTTACCAGTTCCGGGGCTTCCTGCTGCACCCAGTGTCCAATGCCGGGAAACAGGATCACCTCCTGCAGGCCGGGGACTGACGGTTTCATCAGCTTTACCAGTCCTTCAGCACTCGCTCCGCCGATGACCATATCATCTGTTCCCGCCAGAAACAGGGTGGGTTGCTTGATTTTAGCTGTGGCCAATTGAGGGGTGATTTCCCAATTCCGATGAAAATTCCGGTAGTAGTTAATCCCCCCACGAAAGCCGGCGTGTTTGTATTCACCGACATAGTAATCCAGATCCTCCCGGCTTAACCAGTTGGGTCGCGCTTTGGGTGCTCCGAGACGTGGTATCCATCCCCCCGCGTTCCGCTTCGGATCCGTAATTTCAGGCTCCTCCCGAGGCGTCTCAGGTGAGGTATACAACCTGCTCAAAAAGCCCCTGGGATCGGCATCAAATTCATTTTCAGCCAGATCGGGCTCCTGAAAATAGAGTATATAGAAAAAATTGTCCCCGAATTGACGGTTAAAAATATCAATAGCCGACATCTCTCCCCTGCCATAATAGGGCACACTCATATTCACCAGCGTGGTAAATCGGTCCGGATACAGCAGGGCAGTCTGCCAGTTCAAGACAGCTCCCCAGTCATGACCGATCAAAACAGCGGTCTCCTCCTTTAACGCGTCAATGATCCCTACAACATCCCGGGACAAGTGGTCGATATCATATTCAAGAACAGACTCCGGGGCATCTGTCCTGCCGTAGCCCCTCATATCAGGCGCGACAGCATGATATCCCGCCTCAGCCAGAGCCACCATCTGATGACGCCAGGAGTACCACAGCTCCGGAAAACCATGGATCAGCAAAACCAGAGGACCCTCACCCATTTCGGCTATGTGGATTTGAATACCATTGCTTTCAATCGTCCGACGGACAAGGCCAGGCATGTTCATAGGAGGACTGTTCATTTTTGATTCTCGCTTCAGTTTGTCTGGACCCGGCTTTCCAGAAAGCAGAGCCGGGGGAAATCAGAAGTGCCCTTATGCTAAGAAGTAACCCGCACTGTGTCAAAGAGTTCTTTGGACGTTTCGGCAGCGCCTGATAAAACAGTGCTTGACAACAACCGTTGAAGTGCCGAGATTATAGGCGGATTCCGGCTATTCATTTTGAAACGCTCAGCTAGGGAGGATTGCAATGGATTTAGAAGAACTCTGGAAACTGTTTG
>JAOZRE010000137.1 GCA_029940215.1 bacterium
TGAAGCGCACAATACAACCATTTTTGAGCTGGAAAAAGAGTACCATCTGCTGATGGAGAGACAATCAGCTGTCATTAAAGAGATGGAGGCGATGAGCTCTGACCAGATAGTTGAAATCAGGGATTTTATCTTAACATACTTCAAAGGTCTGCAGAATGCCTGACATATGGCCGGCATGATAAACAACCAGCTTTAAACCTACCTTTATCCTCTCATTTCCTGCAATAAACCAAGCGGACAGGGCAAACGTCTGCCTCTGCTTTCTGATATCCGAAATCAACTTTCCAGACAGGTTTTAGGGAGCTTATTCGCATTTGAGTATGCGTTTTGCATCTTCCTTTTTCTGAATCGGAAAGTACAGTCAGACAGATTTTGAACTTTGACCACGGCTTCAACACGACAGTAATTAAAAAGGAACCTATTGGAAAAGCGAGAGATGACTTCGGAGGAGCAGATTGCGGAATTGAGAAAAGAGTTGTTCAAGGAACAAACTCAGACGCAGCTCTTCATGAAGCAACAAAAGGAGTGGAGTCAGTTTATTGAATCCATCAATCCGACGATTGAGGTCCTTGGAAAGAAGATAAAAACCCTTCAGAATGACCTGCACCTCAAGAATGAAGAGCTGACCAATGTTTTGCAGAGTCTTTCAAATGGACTGATTGTAACGGACTTAAATGCCAGGATTCAGACGTTTAATCGAGCAGCGGTCGCTATTACGGGAATTGAGAAGGATATAGCAATGGGACAGGGGATCAATGAGCTGTTGAGCACCTCGGTACTGCCGGACGCATTGGATGATGATGCGTTTGATGCGATCAATAATGGAAACCACCAGCAGTTTGTTTATACCAAGGCGGACGGATCTGAAATTACGGTTGATAGTTCAACGACCCTGATGCGGTCAGACGAAAATGAAAGGCAGGGTATCATTATCAACCTAACAGATATAACCCAATTGAAAAGGCTTGAAGAGGAAGCTGAGCGTAAAAACCGACTGACAGCCATGGGGGAGATCTCGATGCAGGTTGCCCACGAGATTAGAAATCCACTGGGAAGTATAGAGTTGTTCCTATCGATGATGCGTATGGATACTGATGAGAATTCAAGTGAAATGGAACTGATTCAGCATATTACCTCTGCTACTCGAAGCATGAACCATATTATATCCAATCTCCTGGAATACACAAAACCGAGACCCGTGATTCTGGAACAGACAAACGCCAATACCCTGCTGGAAGGGTTCATTGATTTTGTTCGGTTTTCAGCCCTTCAGCAGGATATTGAAATCCAGGTAGACCTGATCGATTCCCAACCTGAGATCCGAGCGAATACAGAATTGTTGAAGCAGGTTTTTCATAACCTGTTTGTCAATGCCTGTCAGGCAATGCCAGAGGGCGGTATCCTCCATTTATCCATGGTCAAACGCACCGAATCGGATTCGATGATTCTTGAACGATTCAATAACAGTTTTATTCTGAAGGATCAGCCATTGGACCTGGTTGAAATCTCCTTCAAAGATACGGGCAAGGGAATGTCGGATGAGGTGAAGAAGAGGCTGTTTGATCCTTTCTTTACGACCAGAGAGCAGGGGACAGGCTTGGGTATGTCAATTGTGTATAAAACGATGGCCTCTCACGGCGGCACCATTCTTGTAGAATCTGCACCAGACAAAGGGACGAAAATCTCTCTCCTCTTCCCGGAATTCAGTGAAGATGAGTAATGGCAGGCTTAAGATTTTCTTTCAAATATTTCCCGCCACCGATCGTAGTTCAGACCCATTTTTCTTGCCTTTTGCTCCCGATAGAGTTTTAAATACCGTTTGATGAAGATGTATGTGAGAATTGAGAGTGGAATCGCGTAAAACAAACTGCCCACCAGCATTGGATAGCCAAGATCCACAAGTAGAAACCGGGTTCCATTAATGATTATTTCAATACTACTGTGTTGATGGGTATCCAGTAATTGGGACAGTTCACTGTAAAAGGATGCGTAGCTCAACTCGAGAGGGGCGGAACTGAGCCCACTGATCGATAAAAAGGCGTAGCCGGTGACCAGGAACCCGTAGTACATAAAAAATATCGTAAACGGATTGCTGATCCACACGATGGCGGTTCCGACTAATAAGTCAAATCTCAATTTCAATAGATATTTGCAGGCCAGCCATATCATAAAAACAATCCACATCTGAAGGCCGACCGTGGGTGTCAAACCAACAAACATTCCAATGGCTGTTCCCAGAGCTGTTTCATGAATAGGGGACACACTTTCAAAAACCGGTTTGATAAGATTGGTGTATATCTGTTTTTTTATGGTTCGGAAAATGGCATTCATCAAATGATTTCTGAAGCTGAGTGGTAAGTTGTCTGACAATACGCCTTTTCCGCACGGTTCCGTTAAAGGAAGGAATGCTGGTGTTATCTGTGTGGTTTTCCATTATCTCAGTCTTTCGTCGGGCATGTCAACAGAACGTGATGATTTTTTCGAATTTAGGCTGCAACGGAGGTGGAGTGATCTCTGGGAAGAAAAAGAAGAGAGGAGTGAGGCGGTAAAAGAGTCGCCTTCACCCTTGAGGGCTGAGGTATTATCCTGGAAACATTAATGCCAGATATTTGCAGAAGCCGATTGAGAATAGAAAAAATGTGATGGTGATGGCGAGTACTGTAAAAAACAGGAGGGCCTCTCCACTGCGAATACTGAGAAATACGGTCCGCATTGAAAACTGGTCTGATTTTGTGGCCATACCTGGCTGCACCTCTGTCGACCGGCTTTTGGCGATTATTTGCAATAATCCCATCAGGAACATGCTGGCAAATAAAAATCCTACCCAGGAATCTTTTATCAATTCCATATTTTACTCCGTGTTTCAGGATTAATTTTGTTTTGGGGTTAAATTTTTTAACGCAGTGAGCATGATTTTGTTCTCATGCTCTTTTAATTCGATTTCCCTTTTGAGTTTCTGATTCTCTTCTTCAATTTTTCGTTTAACAGCTTCAACCTGTTCGAGTTTGTTTGTTGCTTCCTGTGACTGATTTCCTGGGGCCAGGTGGTATTTCTGCTTTTCCTTGAATACCCAGTTCCGGATTGACTCCCTGAGTACCATGGAGAGTTTTGACAACTCCTCTCTCATAATGTCTTGCAGAAATCCCCGAATACGATCCTGAATAACCTCATCTTCGAGGCTGTTCATGATATAGGCTTCCAGTTCCTGCTCTGTGGAGAATTCAATTGAGGTTGATTGCGGAATCAGCTCAGTGTCACTGGAACTGTTCTGGCTTTTTGTCTCTTGATGATTGCTGGTAAAAGTGTCTTTAGGCACTATTTTTCCCTGGTTTTTTGTCTCTGTTTTTAGATTTCAATGCAAGCATCCTTCCAACTATGGTGGTTTAATCAATTTCAGGGTATCGAACCTTGTATGTTAACGCTAACACGACCTGACTTGATTGGAAAACCTAGAATTAACATAAACTGTTACCTGCCTGCCCCAGATATTTTCGGTATCCGAGTTTAACATGATGACAAAAAAAACTGAAAAAAGCCCCGGTCTCAATTACATGTTTTTGGAAAAAACCCCTTTACCCCAATGAAGTAATTGGTATAGTCTCTATTGCAGGGCTGGGATAAAGTTTGTGATAATGCTGTTCCTGTTTGTTGCAGAACACTGGGCAGCTTAAGGGGCTATTATCTCGATGCCTTATAATCCTGTAATTGAATGGCCATCTTTTCCTGAATGAATTGGGAAAGACGGAAAAACCGGATGTGTGTTGAGTGTTGAAGACTGCGAATAGACATCGACCAACTACTTTCAAAGGTGAACCATGAGAAAAGCCATATCGCTGTTTGTATTTTGTTTATTTTTTATTTGCTGCCATATGACTGCTTTGGGTTTTAATGAAAATGATCTGAGAAAACTGCTGGATGAGAAGAAATGCACAGCAGGAGTACTGTCGACATGTAATCTGGAAGGAGCCAATTTAAACGGGGTCGATTTAAGTGGTGCGGTTTTAACTGATGCCAATTTGAAAGGGGCAAAAATCGAGAATACAAATCTGTCCAATGCAAATCTGGCCGGTGCTGACCTTACTGGAGCTAGACTCAGACTGGTAGACTTTAGCGGCTCCAGATTGAGCGAAACAAATATGCAGGGCAGTATGCTTATTTTTGTAGATTTCTCCGGTGCCAACCTGGAAGAAGCAGCATTTCAGGGTGCAGTGTTGAAGGGGGTCTCATTCAGACAGGCGAATCTGATTGATGTGATTCTTGATGACATTGACCTGAAATTGGTTGATTTGACAGGGGCAAAAGGCTTGAAACCCAATCCCTGCTCCAAGGGATCTCTGGGAAGTTGTAACCAGTAAGAAAAAGCCGGTTCAGCTCCAGAGATTGGAACTGAACTGGTTTATCTGTGTTGTTGGTTATGAGGACCACTGTTCTTCGGTTGTCTAACCTGAAAACAGAAAATTCTGCATTGCCTGTTCCGCAAGCTGATCGTGGCATTTTCCGAAGGTTTCTCTGACGGAAGCATCGAAGATGGATTCCCGGTTGTTGAATATCTGCTTCCCATCCACATTAATAAATATATTGCTCAAGATCGCCTTGTTGTACCTTGCTCTTAACTCAGGCGATCTCTCTATCTCCTCAAAGACAATTTTATGCACATAAATTAGTAGCAGTGAGTTGGCTGATTTTTGGCTCTTGGGGTTGTTGATGTTGATAAGGTCCTTGTACTCGCAGAGTTCGAGTGCTTCATCCAAGGTGAGGGACGCAGGTAGGAAGATGAAACGATTTTCTATGTGTCCATGCCAGCTTTGTGAAATCACGTTTCGCAACCCCTCAGCACCTTTTACCTCAATTTTTTTGAGCTCTGTTTTCACCCCCTTAAGCCCGATCCCCGCAACTGCGTTGACGAACCTTTCTGCGATCAGGATGAAGGCGTTATAAATGTTTCTTTCTGTGTGATCTTTTGTACCCGAAGTGATATCCAGGCAGTAACTCCCGTTTGCAAACTGATAGGCCCCAAACCGCTTCTGGAAAAAGGTAGAAACCAGCGACCGATTGATGGTACTTTCGTTGGAAATGATTTCGGAGAGATATAGATTAGCCCTTGACAGCATGGCTTTTTCACGCTTAACCATCGGAATATATTTGGTTTTCAGCAGTATCCGAGTCGATGGTAGCGCCCTGGACAGTGCAACCTGTTCCAGATTTTCCTCCTGTGACCTTAAATAGGCAAGATCTTCTATCTCTCCTTCCTTTTCCATCTTGATGGCATCAAGTCCCTGTGAATAGTTAACCAGTTCCTTGGACACCTCATTTATCTGATGTCTCCGATCGGCTTGTTTGAACAAGGGGGTGTACTCAGCGATTGACTCGAGATGGGCAGGAGCAGTGGTTTTTTTGAAATGATTGACTGCTTCGACGAGTTTCACACGAAGCGTTCCCAGTTCATTCTTTATCTCTTCTGGAACCTTTTCTGATTTTCGTTCAAGCTTATCGATTTCATCCTTACAACCGGGATTTGAAATGATCATCTTTGAAATCTCAAGGCGAAGATCATTCTTCATCTTTGCCAGCTTACTGGCAACCAACGCTTCCTGCTTTTTAAACAGCTGGTTCTGTAACTCGCTTAACTGTTGATAGGTTGGATGCAGCTCGCTGATCAGCACACACAGCGTATCTGTCTCATTCTTATAATATGAGAGGTATTCGATCAGGTCGTCTTGACCCTGAGGTTTGTCTTGAAAAAGGCCTCTGATTGGAATTTTACTCAGATCTATCAGTGTTGACTTGATTTTCTTTGTGAGGGTGTGAATTCCCTGTTGTGCGAGTTTTTCTTTTTTATCATCGTGCTTAAACGCCTCAAACGTCTTAATTTTTGCCTGGATTGATTCTACATCCAATGCAAAGAACTCAGCTGTCTGCTTTTTGACTTCCTTGAAAGCAGCCTTGTTTCGATGGACCCAGAGCGCCTTCAAAAAAAGGTTTGCGTACTGCAGATTTTTTTTGAAGTAGTTGATGGCAGAGTTATACAGCTTGAGGTACGCGTTGAAAACAGGAGAGGTTTGACGAAGCTGGGCCTTGTGTTGATCGTAAATCTCCTGCTTCATTGTTTCCAGCTTTTCTGGCATACCGGATATAAGGGCCAGGATCTCTTCATCCGAGTACTGTGCATTGAGGAGCGTTTCAAGCTCGGCCTTGTTTTGTTCGTACTTGACCTGAACTTCTGCATATTCGGTGTCCAGGTTTTGAATATTTTCCTGTTTCTCTTCCAGATGCTTATGGTAGAGTGTGGTGATCTTTTCAAGCAGCATTTTGTAGGCTGCTTCCTGGTTGTCGGGTGTTTCTAGAAATGCCAGTTCGTCTTTGAGCTGAACCAGTTTTTCATCGGCGATGAATGTCAGCTCTGACAAGGTGTGTTTGAACTGGTGATGAAAGGTTTTGTTCAGCTCGAGGGCTTTCTGATGACATTTCAGTGTGAATTCTCGCATAAACCTGATGAAATGCAGCTCTTCATCTTCACTTGAAAATTTCAACGTTTGAGTGGATAGCACCTTGGATAACGACAGGGCCGGATAAGCTGCCAGCTGATAATTTCTTAGTTGCGATTCCGAATTCTGGTATATAATCAGGTCGGGTTCATATTTTAAATCCTCAGCAAACGGTCTGATATTCTTGTGATAGAAAAGAATTTTTTCAACCCGGATCAGGATGCTTTCAATCTGATCCCTCTTTTCAAAAAACGAATAGTTTTCCGTAATGAACTCTTTCGCCTGATCATCAAGTCTCATGTCTGCCAGGTCCGGTAAAACCGAATCGACTGGCTGTGCTTCTTCTTCAAGATCAGTGATCGTTTCGCATTCCAGATCATCTTCCAGCTTCTGGTAAACATTCAGCTTGAAGAAATCGTCCATATACTGGAGTAATTCTTCAAGTTCTTTGATGACCTGCTCAAGCTGTTCGGGGCTGACATCTGCCAGATTTTCACTTTCAATGAATAGTTTTACCGCTTTTGTCAGTCGCGAAAAATTATGATCGGTAAAGCTGGGGGTTTTTGATACATCAAGGATATCTAAAAGGGCTTTCTGAGCCCTTTTAGCCCACTCCAAAGAGGCGTTCCGGCAGTGATCCAGGTCTTTGACATCTTCTGGCTTAAACCCAATACAGTGTATATCAAATGGGAGAAATCCCAGGAGTTTCATGCTGGAAAGAACCAGATGGGAGGGCAGGTCCCCCGCAGCGATGTTTCTTGTTGCCAGCAGCCCGTATTCACCCTGTGCGTTCAGCATACTGCGTGCTTTTTCATATTCCGTATATCGGGTTCCAAAGATAGTTTGAATTAGTTCAAAATTAGATTCCCCCCGATTAAACGGTATGACCTTGTGGATAAGCGCTGACTTATCGTTTTTGATCAGTTTGAGTTTTTTGAACCGCCCGATATGATATTCATCCTCTGTTACGGTTCGGGTCATGGTCATCTGTTGGGTATCAAGATTAATCTCAATATGATTAATCTCATTCAACGTGACGTCAACCGCCTTTTTGTTGATCCTCAGTTTGACGTAATCGATCTCATCAATCCCGATCATCTTCAGGGAAATATCGTGCGATAGCAGTTGGGAGGCCGCTATGAACTCTCCTTTAACTGAAACGCCCAGAAAAGACTTGGCCTGAGTAGAGCCCAACTTGAGTTGATGAATATCCCGCCATTTCAAAAAAAGCTTATTTTTAGAGCGGAAGAGCTCTCCAGAAGGTGCCTTTGACTTACTGAAATATTGCTGTACAGACTTCAACTGGCCAAAATTACTTTTGATGATTTTTTTTTGCCCCTGCTTGGTGATGTTGAAGTTGATATCGGAGAAAAAGGGGCGGTCAAGGATCGCAGGAACTTTGGCGCTTTTATCCACTTTTTCCAGGTCAGACATTTTTCTGAGCGTCTTCCAAGGTTTGGGCTGCCTGTCATCAAAGACCTCAATGCTGCGATCAATTCCGTCCACAATACTGGTTTTCAGAAAATCTTCCAGATAGTAAACTAACTCGTCGTTTGAAAGATGGGTGGCTACCAGAGGGTCAAATTGAAAGCGGCTCTCCAGATTAAAAACCAGATCCAGGTAGCCGTGGACATCCTTGATCTGAAGATTCTCGAGTACGTAACCCAATACGGGCATTGATGTTTCGAAGAGCAGGCTTTTAAGGTCTCTATAAACATTCTCATCAATGCTCTGGTTTACCGGGACAATCTGGGTAGTTATCAGGCTTTCCATTCCCCTGGGGATATACTGATTGGCAGCGCTGGCATTGAAGCAGAGTAACAGCTGCTGGGTTGACATTTCATTGAAATTCATCGGGCTATTTTTCAATTCCTGCCGGGCATTATCCAACAATCGAGACTTTTCCGCGGGTGACAGATTAGCGGCCTGTTCGAAAAAATGCTTCATATTCGGGTGGGGGAAGGGACTGAGAGCTTACTTAAAAAGCGTTGCCATATTTATCGAATTTTTCTTCCAATATGATCTCTCCATTCTTGTCAAAAGTGATTACACCCTTGTAGTAACCTTTTGCTCTCGGGTTATTTTGAAGATAGTACCGTTCTTCTTTCACTTTTCGTCCGGTCTGATCATGATACATGACTGTCTTGAAATAGCCCAGTTCTCTTGACTTAATATCTGTGAAATGGCCTTCCTGCTTGGTTTCGAGTCCCTTGTTGTCATAGTGGAATACAACTTTTTTGATCTGGTGCTCGGCAATATATGATTCTGTCATCCACCAGGAAACATTTTTTTTGCGGCCTGTTGGATTATAGTTGATCGTTGATTTATAGACGCCAAGTTTATTCGATTTCGTCCGGGTATGAAGAAGGGTTTCGTGAGTTTTGCGACCGTCTGTATTATAGAAAAACGTGATGCTGTTAAACCCCGATTCTTCAGCTGCTTCAGGGGAATAGAGGATCTCAAGCTTTTCTCTCATTCCGTTTGCCCGCAAATAAAAAATGGTTCTGCGAACCCCGGGATCCTTTCTGTTTTCAGGTCCAAACGCCTTTTCAATTCTGGTGATATGGCCATTTCTATCAAAAAAACGGATCTGCTGTGTGATGCCATCCTTTCTTATGGCTTCTTCCGTATAGTAAAACTCTGTTTGACGGGTTCTCTCATACTGGTCAAACAGCGTCACGGTTCTGAAATAACCCTGATCCTGTGCTTTCTTAGGACTGAAATTTCTAATTTCCCTGGTGATATGATCCGCTTCATCATAGTAGGTCACTTTTGTGTTTGGGGCGTCGATTTCCTGGCAGAATCCATCCGGAATGAACAAGATAAGGCAGATCACGCAGAAACCTAATAAAGACAGTTGTTTCATAGAATTACCTTGTGTTTAGGGAGAGCAATGGTTGCTGAAGGAGGGGATATAAGAGATTATATCCTCAATCGCCCTTGACATGAGGTTACTGAAGAATATCTCTTTGTCAAGGGGAAGGAAGGTTTTTAGTCAGCTGGTAGGCAAGTGCATACCGGGTTTTATTTGATGTATCTTTCATAAAATTTATCGATGGTGGCCTGCCAGGCGTCGTATCTTCTGAGTAGACGGTCCTTTGTTCCATTTTCGTACAGATAACTTTTGCACTCAAGACCCATCTCTTCGGCAGCCATTACAAGGTTAAGCAGTTCATCGTTCAGCACGTCTTTATTCATTCCTTCCAGTCGGTCGATCACTTTTTCGAGCATGGTAATATGTCCTTTGGTAGGCCCAATCGGGCGGTGATTAAATTACTTCAATGGTAAGACTAGTTCGTGACTTCGTCTTTTCGTTTCTGAATACTTGCTGAAAACCAGGAAAATATCAGTTCCAGAGGAAGCTGCATCACGCCGGCACTATCGAGATAGGCCTCCAGTTTGTCCTTGGATGCCAGATAATCCCTGATATCATAGATCATCTCATTCATTGTTCCCATACCCTCTTCTTCGAGGACAGCCTCCATCCTTGAAACAAGTTCGTCCTGTTTATCATTTAAATTGCCGCTGGTAATATCCCTCATAAGGGCGTCATATTTCGAAAATTCAGTCATGTTATTATCCTGCTCTGTATTATTACTAACTTTTAGTGATTATGTGCTTTGAGGTCCATGTACCATGCTATATCAAGTGTGCATGAGTGTGAATGATGGCCGTCAAGAACAATCGGACGCTCTGTTGATCATTTTACGAGGAAATACTGCCCTGGCGCAAGCGTAGAAAGAGTTTTTAATTGTCAGTATTGAATAATCAGGATAAAAAGGGGAAATACGCTGATGCCTGTCACTAATTTATCCGAAACAGACTTCAAAACCCTGCAAAAAACAGAGCTGACCTGAGAGAATGGTATCTGCATGAAACGGCCAGTCTTCTGATTGATTCAGGATCGGCGTTTTTGATGATTAAAAGGGATAGTCCTCGAAATCAAAGATTCAGGCACTCTATATTGTCCCGCTTAATTAATGGCTGATTTTCAACCCTCATTTATGAGCTCAACAGAAATGAATTTATATGAGCAGCCGATCCATGTCCTGCACCAGAAGCGGTTGTCAGGAGAATGTACAACGGTTGAAATTATCCAGTCGGTACTGAACCGGTTGAAGCATGTCGAGGACAAGCTACACTCTTTTATCACTCTTTCCGATAACTCACTGCTTGATAGCGGAGAGCAGGTTGATCAAAAGATAAAGCAGAAGTCACCGATTGGCTCTCTGGAGGGGATGCCGATTGCGATAAAAGATATTTTTTCGACCCAGGGGATCCGCACGACTTGCGCTTCCCGGATACTAGAAAATTATCTGCCTCCCTTCGAATCGACCGTGACGGAACGACTGAAAGCTGCCGGTTCTTTGGTAACCGGTAAGACAAATATGGATGAGTTTGCCATGGGCTCTTCCACTGAAAACTCAGCATTTGGTGTCACCTGCAACCCATGGGATCTGGAAAGGGTACCGGGGGGATCATCAGGAGGGTCAGCCAGTGCGGTATCAGCTGGACAATCGCTGGCTGCAGTGGGGACAGATACGGGGGGATCGATACGACAACCGGCTTCGTTTACAGGAATCGTCGGTCTGAAGCCAACGTACGGGCGTGTGAGCCGATGGGGAATGGTTGCTTTTGCCAGCTCATTTGATCAGGGGGGGCCTATGACCCAGGATGTGACGGATGC
>JAOZRE010000522.1 GCA_029940215.1 bacterium
ACTTTTAAGATACTCTCCATATTCAAGCAGCTTAGCCAGTACAGTGGCGGCTCTTTCAGAATTAGGATATGGGGAAAATCCCGCTTCACTTATCTTTACTGTTCCTTCGGTAAAAGTAGTCGTTATGACGGGTTTTCCATAGTCATCAATCCATTTTTCCAATAGTGCATCAATGATGGGTTCCATCAGCGACACAACTGTCTCCATATTGATCTCACCTGTTCGGCCGTTTGTAATCAGCTTAAAAACCTGACGCAGGTTTCTAAAAAAAGATCTTTCCATCATTTTTTCAGTGGTCAGTGCTGTAGCTATGACATCTGCAAAACTGTTCAGTTCTTCAGCCTTTGTTGCGAGCACAGGTCCCAGAGAAAGACTGAAAATACCTTGAAGCAGACCTTTGATTTGAACTTTGTCGCCGGAATCAAGTATCTGAAGAGCTGAAAGTGCTAATTTTTCTATTTCTGCCACGTCCATACCTATATCATCAAAACTCCAACTTTTATCCCCACTGGCAAACACAGAAGTAATCCCGGAAAAAGAGCCAAATCCCATAAAAATAAGAGCATCAACTTCCTTGCATTTCAACAGGACTTCTGGAGCTTTCATGTATTGAACCACATCCCGGTCGCCTGCCGGATCAACCGGGTTTCCATGACTCCATCTTGGAGGAAACATAGTGTTGAATTCGGTCATGACACTGCCTGGAAGGTCAATCAAATTAAGGCCTCTCAAGGCACATGCGTCAGCGGCCATCACCCCGTAGCTACCCCCTGGTGTTGTCACAACCACGTTTCGCCCCTTTGGCAGAGGTTGTCTGAGAAAAGAAATAGCAACATCCAGCAGTTCTGTTGAGGTATCAACCCGTAAAACACCTGCTTTTTTAAAAGCGGCTTCATAAATTGAATCGGTGCCTGAAAGGGCGCCCGAATGGGAAGAAATAGCCCGGGCGGCGGCATCAGTTCGACCTGGTTTTATAGCGATTACCGGCTTTTTTCGGGATACAGCACTGACTTTTTCAATAAATCTGGCACCATCATTCAGTCCTTCGATATATACCAAAATAACCTTCACCGAATCATCAAGGCCGACATATTCAATATAGTCCTCAATTTGAATATCCGCGGTACAGCCGCAACTGACGTATTGTTGATAGCCAATGCCGCGGGCAGTTGAATCGGCCACGATGGCACTTCCAATATTTCCACCCTGGGAGATCAGTGCCAAAGGTCCTGTCTTTATTTTCATCGGAAACATAAATGCCGGCAGGTTGGCAGACGCACTCCACATTCCCATGCAATTAGGCCCTACTATGCGAATCCCCCCCCTTTGGGCGATTCTAAGCACTTCATCCTGCATCTTTTTACCCTTTGCACCCGTTTCCGCAAATCCAGCTGAAATGATAACAGCCGCCCTTACTCTTTTATAAACACAATCTGTCATTACTTCTGTCACTATTTCTGCAGGAACCACAATCACAGCCAGATCAACGTCACCCGGAATATCAGCCAGACTCGCATATGCACGCTGTCCCTGTACTTCCGGGTCCCGATTGTTCACCGCGTAGATCATGCCCTTATATTGGTTTAAAAGATTGGCAAAGGTTGTATATCCCCATTTGGTAGTATTGTTAGAGGCACCGATAACAGCAACGGACGTTGGGTTAAATAGCGGGTTTAATTCTTTGACAATATCTGCTGAACTCATTCAAACTCCTATCAGGGTTGGTTTCTGCTCAATTTAAATAGCTAACTGGCGGAATTTTGCAATTTAAACTTGTATAATGCTGCCATCGATTTCATTGCTTTTTCCGAAGACAGAAAAATAGGAACTGCAAAATTCTCCAATGTGTTTATCAATTTCACATCTTCCACTTCTTGTGAGGAACTCCAAAATGCGAGTGGTTTTCCAATTTTCCGAAAACTCTCCAGAAGAGAATCAAATTGACTCTTTAAAGGTCCCGATATTGTTTCTGATATATCAGGGCCAGTAAACATCGACATGAACCCATGAGGAGGCATTTGTATTGCGATAGCATCCACATTATCATCCCTTGCAATTGCAAACAGACTGTCAAGCGCTAAAGAAAGTTCTCCCATGTGGAACTCCATACACACTCCAAGATCAAAGGGATTTAATTCAATGTCCCAGGGGGGAAACAGCTTTTTAAGGATTTCATAGGTCTCATTTGAAAACCTGGCCAACTGCAGTCCATTCATTTCACAAGCATCAGTAGCCATTACCCCTTCTCCTCCAGACAATGTCAAAATCGCTAAGCGGTTATTTTTTGGTAAAGGAAGATACTGAAAAGCTTTTGCCAGGTCGTAAAATTCTTCTAGATTCTGAGCTCGGAACGCACCAGCCTGTTTCAAGAGACCATTAAAAATAACATCATTTTCACCAGCCAGAGATCCGGTGTGTGAAGCGGCAGCTTTTGACCCTGCTTTGGTTCGCCCCGATTTCAGAATAATAACAGGTTTTTTAGAACAGACGGATTTAAGGCAGTCTAAAAAATTCCGACCATCCCCATGCAGACTCTCAATATGCATGGCAATAATTTCAGTTTCTGAATCCAACGAGAAGTACTCCAGCGCATCAACTTCGTTGATATCCATCTTATTTCCCATATCAAGCAGCTTACTTATACCAAGATGAGAAAACATCCAGTTCAGTTTTGGTTCATAAAAACCGGATTGAAAAGCAAAAGACAAGTTTCCACGTTTTATCTTTTTAACCGCAACAAAACTGATTAGAAGATTTAAACTGGTGTTGCCGGGACTCAGCGTATTCGGCCCCAAAGTGCGGATTCCCCTTTGTTTGATAAAATCAGAAATCTCAAGGTGGCGCTTTTTGCTTTTCTTATCACCTTCTGAAAAACCGCCTGTAATGATCACCAGATTTTTGACACCAACCTTATCGCACTCTCTAACAACGTCGAAAGTATTTGCA
>JAOZRE010000007.1 GCA_029940215.1 bacterium
TTTAAAAACCAGCTTCCTTTTTGGTACCGCCCTTACCAGATGTTGATCGCCTTATGTTTAGTGGAGGCTTCCGTTTCATTGATATCCAACAGCCAGCCGATTATCTACCTGAGCATGTTCACTGCTTTTTTTACAACAGCACTGAGCATTACCAATGTGATCCAGATAGCAATAAAAGGAGTGCGGGTTGCGGTTTTTATCCTGATCGCTTTTCTACCTTCAACCATCTACACCATCGTAAATATCCTGATATACATGGGATTTTCCGGCTCTGAGCAGGTTGCAGTCGACATGCTGACCTTTGGTTTGGCTTTCAGTTCTATTCTGTTTTCACTGGCTCTCGCAGATCAGGTACATATTATTAAAAGTGAACGGGAAAACGATGCAAGGCAGTTGGAGGGCAAAAACAGGGAGTTACTTCAATACCAGGACAAACTGTTTGAATTGGTTGAAAGCAGAACTTCCGAGCTGAAAAGCACCAATTTTGAGTTGCAGATCAGAAATCGGGAGCTTGAACAGGCCCGGGAAAGTGCAGATGCGGCCAATCAGCTTAAAACCGAGTTTCTGGCAAACATATCTCATGAATTACGAACCCCGATGCACCATATCCTGAGCTATGCAAGAATGGGCCTGAAACGCTTTAACACACCTAGGGACCGATCAACTGAATGTTTTACCAACATTGACTTTGCGGGGAAGCGGATGATGACGCTATTAAACGACCTGCTCGATCTATCGAAACTGGAGTCCGGCAAAACCAGAAATAAAATGAAGGATGAGGATGCATGGTCCATCCTCTCACGGATTATCGATGAGGCCGGTCTTGAGATTCTGAATAAAAATATCACCCTGAACACCGAAAAACCCGGTTTTTCCACCGAGATAACCTGTGACGATGTTCAGGTCGGTCAGCTGATACAGAACCTCCTGCTGAATGCCGTCCGTTATACCAGTCACGGCGGCTCCATATCAATCACCTTTTCTGAAAAGCGCCTCACCGTCGGAAACCTTCAAGGACATCCCGGGCTGGTGATGTCTTTTCAGGATGAAGGTATTGGTATTCCGGAGTCAGAACTTGAACTGATCTTTGACAAATTCACCCAGAGCAGTCGCACAAAAACAGGGGCCGGTGGAACGGGACTCGGACTGGCAATCTCCAGAGAGATTGTTGAGGCACACCATGGGGCTATCTGGGCTGAGAATAACGAGCAGGGGGGTGCCACCATCAGCTTTATCCTCCCCATTCAGCAGGCTATCACATAAGCCTTGAAAATAGGATACAATAAATTGTAATGGCCGGGATCAGGTTTCAATCCCCACCACTTGGCGTTTTTTCCTGAAATGAAAGGTCCTACCCGAATATAGACCATCCAAGAGTTTACAGATTAATCAGGACCACTGCAACAATCGTCATGCTAATGGCGGTGATATCCTGCCGTCGGAGTCGCTCCCCAAAGAGAATGACACCTCCCAGGGTCATGGTAATGATGGCCCCGGCGCTGGAAATGGGAAATACGATAGCGGCCTTGATCTGGCTGAGCGCCATCACAAGGAAATAATTGGTCAACAGATTCGAAACCCCAACCAGAGCCCCCACAATCACATCAGAACGACCAACCCCTTGTTTCTTGCGGTGCAGAACCCGAAGCGACAGAACAAAGGCAGTGAAAAAGGTAAGCAGCAGGTAAAGCCCCTTGTGCTCAATCAGAGAGTACTTCTGAAAGATCTTACTGCAGAAGATACCGGCACCGGAAAAGACAAACAGTTGCAGCAGTGAAGAGCGCAATTGCAGGCTCCCCTTTCCTTCAAGGTCCAGATTAACCAGTACAATGGCAACGATCGCCAGCACTATCCCCAAGCTCTGCACGATCGATGGTAACTCCTGCCAGATAATGATGGACACCGTCATTGGTATCAGTACGCCCAGCCGGCTGAACATGCTGGATAGCGCGATCCCACTTTCAAAAATGCCCTTCTGATAGTAAATAAAGGCGTTTAAAAAGAAGAACCCGGTCAAAGCTCCGATTATTGCTGCCCAGAGCACACTGTTTCCCACTGGAAGCGTACCACCATTCGTTGTAATGTCAGAGACCCGATTCCACAACCTGTCTGCTGACATATTACCCAGCAGCGGTAACAGATTAGCCTGAACACTCATGATCAGGGCAATGATTGAGGCTGTCAGGTAATTGATGGAGGTGATTGAGTAGCGGTGCAAGCCATGGTTCTCGCTGTACTTGAACAGCAACCCGATGCTGCAGGCGCCCAGAATAGCCAGTGTCAGGTAAATCATGACCTATGCCTTCTTCTTCAATTGTGAAAACAGCATACCGATGAACATCAGGGCACAACCGATTTTCGAACGGGTGGAGAGGTACTCATTCAGAAGCAACCAACCACCGACCGCCGCAAAAACCGATTCCAGGCTGAGGATAATGGCCGCATGGGCCGGATGAGCCTTACGCTGTGCCACAACCTGCAAGGTATAGGCGATTCCCACGGAACCAAGTCCCCCGTACAGAATCGGGATACCCGCATCAAGGATTCCCTGCCAGGCAATCGTCTCAAAGATGGAGGCGGTAAGCAAGCTGAGCACCGAACAGAATGCAAATTGAACCAGGGATAGCACAATAGGGTTAATCCGCTTTGAAAAATGGTCGATGAGCAGAATATGGATCGCCCAGAAAAAAGCACCGATGATTTCGAGTAGATCACCATATTGTATGGTGAAATCCCCGCTTACACTGAGCAGGTATAGTCCAAAAGCCGCCAGGACAGCTCCCACCCAGGTTCCAGAGCCGGATCGGCGGCCCCGGATAAACCACAGAACAGGAACAATCACCACATACAGACCGGTGATAAACCCAGCTTTCCCGGCAGTGGTATAGACCAACCCCACCTGCTGCAGTGACGCTCCCATGAATAGTGCCAGGCCGGTAATACCACCAAAGAAAACCAGTTTTCCCGGACCGATTTTTTCCCCGCCACTAACCACACCACTGCCCTTACGCCGGGTTACCAGCAACAGCGGAATCAGGGAAAGGCTGCCCAATGCAAAGCGGGCCCCATTGAAGGTAAAAGGTCCGACATAATCCATACCTATCCGTTGCGCAACAAAGGCAAACCCCCAGATCAGACCGGTTATCAGCAGGAGTACGTCGGATTTTATTAGTTGTGATTTCATTGGGGAGCAGTGATGACGAGTGATCCCTTAGCTCCCAACCTGATACAATATCGAGTCGGGCCTAGGGGTCCATTACAGATGTGCCTCCAGAGAGGCTGTCGGATGTCAAGACAGGTGAGAATATCCTTTAATGGCAGTATCAAGAGCTGTTGCCATTTCACGACCGCTGTTAATAGCTCTGACAACCAGAGACTGTCCAGTTGCCATGTCTCCCGCAGCGTATATGTTCTTAATCGATGTCTGATAATTGGTCGTAGCCACATTGCCGCGTGCATCCAGCTCAACACCGAGGTCTTTCAGCAGGCCTTCCTGTACCGGGTGCAAAAAGCCCATGGATAGCAGTACCAGGTCTGCCTTGAGTTCAAATTCGCTGTCGGGAACTTCGGTCATCTCTCTGCGTCCGTTTTCGTCAGGTTTTGACCACTTAACCCGCACGCATTTAATCGCCTCCAGCTTTTTCTTTCCAACAAACTCCTTGCTCAATACAGCAAAGTCCCGCTTACAACCTTCTTCCTGTGAACTGGACGTTCGCATGATGTTCGGCCATTCAGGCCAGGGATTTCCCTCCTTTCGCTTCCGGGGCGGCGCCGGCAGAATCTCGATCTGGGTCACCGATTTTGCGCCCTGCCGAATACTGGTTCCAACACAGTCGGACCCGGTATCACCACCACCGATGACAACCACACGTTTATCTTTTGCTGTTATCTCAGCGCCTTTGATTTCCCGATCCCCATTCCGACGGTTTTGCTGGAAGAGAAAATCCAATGCAAAATGGGTCCCTTTCAGCTCTCTTCCGGGGATCGGCAAATCCCTTGGTTTTTCAGAGCCACCGGTCAGGCAGACATAGTCAAAGTCCCTGAGCAGTTTCCTGGTCGTCGGATTTTTGCCAACCAGAGCGTTGACCTTGAACCTGATTCCTTCCTCTTCCAACAGTTTAACTCGTCTGTCGACTATGGTTTTTTCCAGTTTGAAGTCAGGAATTCCGAGCGTCATCAACCCACCAATCACCTCATTTTTCTCGAATACCGTCACACGATGACCGGCCAGGTTAAGTTGTTGTGCTGCTGCCAATCCTGCCGGTCCGGAACCAACCACCGCAATTTTGATATCGCTTGCCGGTGCCGGATCATTGGCTTTCACCCAGCCTTCAGCAAAGGCTTTCTCTATAATGGCCTTTTCCAGCATACGGATCGAAACCGGATCTTCCACCAACCCGGCACAGCATGAAGATTCGCAGGGAGCCGGGCAGATCCGGCCTGTGATTTCAGGAAAGTTGTTTGTGGCCTGCAACGCACCATACGCAGCCCGCCACTGCCCCCTGTATACATACTCGTTAAACTCGGGGATCAGGTTGTTGACCGGGCACCCCGAATTGCAAAACGGAACGCCACAGTCCATGCACCTGGCAGCCTGTGTGGTCAGCCTGCGACTGCTTGGCAAATTCTCAAATTCGTTGAAATGCTTGATTCTTTTTTTGACGGACTCCTTGGGAGGGTTCTCCCTTGCGAATTCCATGAAGCCGGTTGGTTTTCCCATAGTATTTTACCCAGTGATCTGTGCTCTATTAGTGTCTTTCGGATGAACGGTTTAATCTTTGGTTACTTGTCTGTCAAATTACCTGGCTATTCAGGCATGAATCGTTTTGCCAGAATACGGCGGTATTCTATGGGCATCACCATAACAAAATCATTCAGTACCTTCTTCCAGTTCTTCAAAAGACTTTTCGCGCGACGGCTATCGGTATACCTGAAATGGGCCTCTATGAGTGCATGAAGTTGCTGCTGCTGCTCCTGGATCGTTACTTGTTCAAGGTCGACCATGGCCAGGTTACAGCGATTCGCCAGGGTTTTGTGCCGATCATAAACAAAGGCGATCCCGCCACTCATACCTGCCGCGAAGTTATATCCAGTATCACCCAGGACCACTACCACGCCACCGGTCATGTATTCACAGCCATGATTCCCGATGCCCTCTACAACGGCAACAGCCCCACTGTTACGAATGGCAAATCGCTCACCTGCCTGTCCACAGAAGTAAGCCTCGCCGGAAGTTGCACCGTACAACACAACGTTTCCTGTGATAACGTTTGTCGAAGCATTCCATTTGGCACCGGTCGGTGGTGCCACGATAATCTTCCCACCGGAAAGGCCCTTGCCAGCAAAGTCGTTAGCATCTCCCTGCAGGTTCAATGTCAGCCCTTTGGGAGCGAAGGCTCCAAAACTCTGCCCGGCAGAACCGCGGAAGTTGATGGTGATGGTATCATCAGGTAGCCCCTTCTCGCCATATCGAGAGGTGATCTCGCTACCAAGCATGGTTCCCGTGGTACGGTTGCGGTTACGAATCGTCTGCGAGAAATTAACCGGCTTCCCCTCCTCCAGGGCGACCTTGCAACGGCGAATCAGCTCCTTATCCAGTACATTGGCAATGCGGTGGTTGGCTTTCGTCCTATTATGATAAAGCCCTTCCCGGGACTTCGGTTTGACCAGCAGTCGTGATATTTTCAGGCCATTGCTTTTCAATTGCTGCGAATCGGCTTTGGGTTTAAGATACTGCACCTGGCCAATCATGTCCTCGAACTTGCGAAAACCAAGCTGCGCCATATACTCGCGGGTCTCTGTGGCGAGAAAGGTGAAGAAGTTGACCAGATAATTCGCCTTTCCGACAAAATTCCGCCGCAACTCTTCATCCTGGGTGGCAACCCCAACGGGACAACTGTTGAGATGGCATTTACGCATCATAATACAGCCCATGACAATCAGGCACGATGTGGCAAACCCGAATTCATCCGCCCCAAGCAGGGCGCCAATGACGATATCCCGTCCTGACTTCAGTTGACCATCCACCTGAACCCGGATCTGACCCCTGAGATTGTTTGTCACCAGCGCCTGTTGCGTCTCTGCCAGGCCTATTTCCCACGGCCCGCCTGCATGCTTGATCGATGATGCAGGTGAGGCACCGGTTCCGCCATCGTGACCTGAGATGGTCACACTGTCTGCACGAGCCTTGCTGACCCCTGAGGCCACAACTCCGACACCTGACTGTGCCACAAGCTTCACATTAACGTCCCCTTTGGGATTGGCATTCTTCAGATCAAAAATCAGCTGGGCAATATCCTCAATGGAGTAAATATCGTGGTGAGGCGGTGGTGAAATCAGAGAAACACCTGGTGTCGTGTGACGGATCTGCGCAATATACTCACTGACCTTAAAGCCTGGCAGCTGGCCACCTTCTCCGGGCTTAGCCCCCTGAGCGATCTTGATCTGCATCTCATCCGAATTGACCAGGTAGTTACTGGTCACACCGAATCGACCTGATGCTACCTGCTTAATGGCACTCCTTCTAAAATCTCCGTTTTCATCCTTAACGAAACGGGCGGGATCTTCCCCACCCTCACCTGAATTACTGCGGGCACCGATTCGGTTCATTGCAATCGCCAGGGTTTCGTGGGCTTCCCTTGAAATGGAGCCGATGGACATAGCCCCGGAAACAAATCGTTTAAAAATCGCTTCGACGGGCTCAACCTCCTCCAACGGTACCGGGGTGGCCTTTTCAAAATCAAACTCCATCAACTCGCGCAACACATGCTGTTTATTCTCTGATACCCCGACAAGATTGGTGAACTCCTTAAACGTCTTGTAACAGTTTTTGCGGGTTGCCTGTTGAAGCTTGGAAATAGTGTCCGGATTATAGGCGTGATATTCACCCTGGCTTCTCCAGGAGTAGTTCCCGTTAGTCATCAACTTATGAAATCCCCGGCCTTCGTATGCAAATGCCCGGAGATGACGCTGGCGAATATCGTCATCGATTTCTTTTAATCCAATCCCACCAATAGCAGACCGGGTCCCGGTGAAATTTATATCAACAAGATCGTTGCTCAACCCGATAGCTTCAAAAATCTGGGCCCCCTGGTATCCACTCAGGGTGGAAATACCCATTTTCGAAAACACCTTCTTCAAACCCTTTTTAACAGCTTTGATGTAGTTCTGAAACGCCTCTGGGGAGTTCAATCCAGAGGGCATCTCTTCACTGATAGACATCTGGCGGATAGACTCAAAGGCCAGATACGGGTTTACCGCACCAGCGCCATAACCAATCAGAAGTGCAAAATGATGCACTTCACGCACTTCACCACTTTCGACAATCAGTCCAATCTTCCCCCGTTTGTTTTGACGGATCAGGTACTGATGAACAGCACCAACTGCCAGCAGTGAGGGAATCGGAGCCATCGTTTTTGATACACAACGATCGCTGAGCACAATCATCCGATACCCCTGGTCAACCAGATCCTCGGCTGTCTGGCAGAGTTCCTCCAGTGCTTCGGCCAGATTCTTCTCTCCGAAGGGGTACCCCATATCCAGGGACTCTGATCGAAAAGAGGGCACCTGGCAGTTGCGCAGCCGGGCCAGCTCGGCATTCGTCAAAACCGGATGGGGGATATCCAGCATCCGGCACAGACCTGGCGTCTCGTCCAGTATGTTAAAGGTACCACCAACACTTGACTTTAGAGACATGACCAGCTCTTCCCGGATGGAATCGATGGGGGGGTTGGTGACCTGGGCAAAATTCTGCTTAAAATAGTTGAAGAACAGTTTTGTTCTGCTGGATAAAACCGCAAGCGGTTCGTCATTTCCCATGGAACCAGTCGGTTCCTGGCCGTTGATGGCCATGGGCTGCACCAGTTGATATAACTGTTCATAACTGTATGCAAATACCCGCTGTTGCATCCGCAAATAGTAATAGTCCGGCTGGGTGTACGTCGGTGGGGCCGGCAGATCACTCAGCTTGACTTTATTTTCATCCACCCAGTTCGCATATGGCTTCTTGTGGCTGAGGATTTCCTTAATTTCCGAATTCTTAAAAATCCGTCCCTCATCCGTGTTGACCACCACCATCTGGCCAGGGCCAAGCCGTCCCTTTTCCCGCACATTTTCAACAGGCACATCAATCACACCGATTTCTGATGCCACTATGAATTGTCCATCCATTGTTTCAACGTACCGAACCGGTCTCAGGCCATTTCGATCCAGGCCGGCTCCGATCTTTGTTCCATCACAATACATGATAGCCGCCGGCCCATCCCAGGGCTCCACCAGCGCCGCATGATACTCATAGTAACCACGCAATTCCTTACCCATATATTCCTGATTTTCCCAGGATTCCGGGACCATCATCGTAAACGCATGTTCCATACTGCGTCCGGCTGCTACCAATAACTCAAAGAAGTTATCAAAGGTCGCAGAGTCACTCTGTCCCGGTACAATAATGGGAAGCAATTTCTGCATGTGCTCCCCAAAGTAGTCGGATTCGAATGAGCGTTCCCGGGATCGTGTCCAGTTGATGTTTCCCCGTAAGGTATTGATCTCACCATTGTGGGCCAGAAACCGGAACGGCTGGGCCAGTCCCCAGGACGGATAGGTGTTCGTGGAATAACGTTGATGCACCATCGCCATGGCACTTTCAAATCGGCTGTCCATCAGGTCCAGGAAGTACTGCTCCAGCTGATTGGCGAGAAACATTCCCTTATAGACAATAGTTGACGCTGACTGGCTGCAGACATAGAAGAAATCTTTGTTCACAATATCTGAAGCTTCAATCGCTTTTTCTGCCAGACGACGGATGACGTAAAGACGTCTTTCAAACGAATCCATGAAAGGGGTTTTGCGGTTGATGAACACTTGATAGACAGATGGTTCCTTATCCAGCATATACTCTGAAAGGCAACTGTTATCGGTTGGAACACGACGCCAACCCAGGACCTCCTGACGTTCATTGACAATGATATCATCAATTATTTTACGGCACTGCTCTATTGCGTCCTCATCCGGCGGCATGAAAATCATCCCCACACCATAGTCACCTTCCTCCGGCAATTCAAACCCCTCTTTCTGCGCCACATGGACGAAATAGTCGTGTGGTATCTGGACCAGCATACCGGCACCGTCCCCGGCTTTTGGGTCTGATCCGGTAGCACCGCGATGTTCCAGGTTTTTCAGAATGGAAATACCGTCCTGGACGATTTTATGGGATTTTTCACCGAAGATATTGGAAATAGCCCCTACGCCGCAGGAGTCTTTATCCATGGAGCGATCATACAGCCCTTTTCCTTTCGGCATGTCGTATTCTGTTTCTGTATATGTCGATTCGGTCATTGTCATAGATGTGTTGATGGTCTGTGTGTACTCATAGCCATTGTGGACATGAATATTGGGAATGCAGATACTGTCAACCTGTTATGCCAATCATCAGCACCAGGCGACAGAATAGTGATGAAACTTGTTCCTTTATCATTTCGCGCCCGCAAGGTGCGTCACGCATGATGCTGTGCTACTCTCTTTAAGTAACTTCCGTACTGGGTTTAACGGGCCGAACAGCTCGAAGGTCTCGAGATAATCCTGGAGATATCGGGTGGTTTCCTGAAACCAGTTCCACTGCGGAATTATAGCAGGGCTTACCTGCCATCCATCACTTCTTACTCGTTATTTGACGAACCTTGGACATTGCATCCCAACAAGCATTATCAGCAAAATCTGTCTTGATGGCAAGCTTTTTTACAACTAACACTAAATTTTCAAATACATAGATAAATTTGTGTTCATATCAAGCATTACGAACTTCGTAGACAAGCAGACTAACAACTATTCAAAGGCACTGGGCGGAATAGGAATCAGCTTTTTGTCAGCGTCAACACAGACCAGGTGCAGGTCACAGGAGACCGCAGCCTTTCTCCCCTCCCGACGCCAGGCTTCATGACGCCAGATAATACGATATTGTCCGTCTATTCTATAGGTGGTCTGGATATCAATTACCTCGCCGAATTCAACCCCTTCTGAATAAGTAAGGTCCGCCTTGTACACCACATACCCCAGCCCCTGTTCTTTCCAGAGTCTTGCCAGACGTTCCGAGCCGATGACATGCTCCCGGGCACGTTCAAAGTATTTCAGATAGTTGGCGTGATAAACCACGCCGGAATGGTCCGTATCTTCATAGTAAATCTGCACGGGAAAATGAAATCTCTCGCTGGTCTCTTCCTTCCTGTTCATTGCCATGGCACCGGAGATGTTAAAGGGGCGGCTCAAAAATTAATTGGCATTCTGTCAGCAAAATGTCTGGTCTCTATGGGACTGTTGCGGACAGTTTATACCAAGTTATTTTTGTACGATCCCAAAGGATTATTGGTAAAAGATAGCCTCGGTTTTCTATCTATTCTAGAAAACCACGATGATTCAGGCAACCAGCAGATCTGATTTCACACATAGGCCGGCGAAGGGACTGGTCAGAATGTCAGTGACCGTGATATGAGTATCAATCCAACAACAGCAAAAGATGCTAATTGAAGATTCAAAATATCAACCCACGAATGAATAGAGGGACATATGACCTTTCAAAATCTTCTTGTTGAAAAAAGAGGCGCTGTCTCTGTCGTCTATCTAAATCGACCGGAAAAGCTCAACACCCTCAATCAAGACCTGCACAACGAGCTCTTTGCCCTGACTGAGGCACTGCATGAGGACACCGAAACACGAGTGGTGGTTTTTACCGGCACCGGGAAAAACTTCAGCGCCGGATCAGATCTAACGGATCCCGTAATGGCCAAACAGGCTACAGCAACCCGATTGGAGAAGCTTCGCTATATGAAGAAAGGTCCCCGAACCATCAGCAGCATCTATGGCATCAACCAGATAACCATTGCTGCCATTAATGGATATGCACTGGGAGGGGGTGCCTGCATCGCAAGTGCCTGCGATTTCCGTATGGGTGCTGACAACTGCCGCGTGGGATTTCCGGAAGTAGGACTGGCCATGAACCTCAGCTGGGTAGCCCTGCCATTGTGTGTGCATCTCATCGGCCCGGCCCGGGCAAAGGAGATGGTGATTCTGGCCAGAAAGGAAAAAGCGGAGACCCTTTTAAAATGGGGATTTCTGGACCAGATGGTCCCCGAGGCACAATTGCTGGACGAAGCCATGAAAATGGCAGAGCTATATGCGGCCCAGCCGCCAATTGCCGCACAGATGGTCAAGCGAAGCGTCAACGCCATCTCCTCGGCTCTGGACCAGTCTATCATGCACATGGATTCCGATCAGTACCTCTACGCCGTCTCCAGCGAAGACTTCAAGGAGGCGACCCAGGCGTTTTTCGAAAAACGGGATAGCACTTTCCAGGGTAATTGATACCCGTGTCATGTCAACATTGGAAAGGCTAAACCTCTCAGGCTCAAACATTAACATTCTAAAGGAATAACGATATGGATTTTCAAGAACTGGTAAAACAGCGTCGTGCCATCAGGGATTTTGAGGCGAAGGACGTTTCGACAGAGATCTTAAAAGAGATGGTTGATGACGCCATTATGGCTCCCAACGCCAGTCATAAACAGCCCTGGAAGTTTGTGATTGTCAATAACCAGGAGATGATGAAGCGTATCTCCGATGACAGCAAAAACACCATCATCGCCGGGATTGAAAAGAATCCGAACTCGCCGATGAAAGGGTATGCCGCCATGCTGAAAGACGAAAATTTTAACGTGTTTTATAACGCCCCGGCTCTAATCTGTGTGGTGGCCAAAATTAAGGGTGCACTCAATGGCGTCGACTGTGCGCTTGCAGCCTCCTACCTGATGTTTTCAGCTGCATCAAAGGGTCTTGGAACCTGCTGGGTTGCCCAGGGAGCCGAGGTCCGAGAGGAAGGATTATTGAAAGAGCTTGGAATCCCGGAAGGATACAAAATCTACGCTCCCATTATCGTTGGCTACCCGAAAGCGATTCCGGCTGCACCGGAAAGGAAACCAGTGGATATCCTGACAGTGATCGATTGATCTATCAAACCGAATAGAATGATTTACGTATCCATCAATATAGTACAGCGCTACTTTATAAAAATCTCATCCAGGGTAAACCATTCCAAAGGTTGACCCGGCTGCTGGCTGACCTGAACCATTTTGGCCGCGACCTGTTCGCCACGAATTGGTCGATAACGGTGCAGGCCGGGAATAGCTGTCAGAAGAGGCAATATCAAACTCCCCAGCTTTTCTCCAAACCGCAACTCCGGCCGTTGGCCCATCAACAGGGAAGGTTGAAAAATGCTGATACGCTTAAAGGGCATTGGTCGCACCCGTTTCTCGAGCTCACCCTTCATCTGGAGATAGGCACTTCGGCTGTTTGCCCGAGCACCGCTGGAAGAAACAAGAAGATAGTGCTGCACCCCTTGACTGGCAGCCAGCTGAGCGACCTTGTACTGGTACTCCAAATCAACCATCCTCTGGGCTTCTAAGGATCCTGCCTGACGGCGAGTCGTCCCAAGACATGAAAACAGGAGATCTCCCTTGAAAACTGATGCAACATCATCCAGGTTGTCAAAATCCACAACCTGGTTTTCGATCTTTGAGCCCGCATACTCCACCGGCCGCCTGGTAACGGAAACAACCCGGCTGATATGATTAGCCTCTGCAAGCTGTTCAACCAACACCCCACCAACCAGACCAGTCGCGCCGATGACAATAGCTATTTCTCCCATAGTATTCTCTTTAACAATATTTAATATGATACTAACCATGTCATTAATTGAAGGACAAAGCAATAGTACCACAGACTACTCAAGCCAGGGGGGAGGGGTATTGAAAATTGAAAGTTGATGTATTTTTAAATAGTTTTTCAGCTACCTCTTTTTTACCCACACATGCTCAGTTTACCTTCATCCCATTACCTGCTATAGTCGGCCCAGATAATGTCCTGATACACGTAAATCATTACAATGACATTCTCAGGATCAACCAGAAGAGGAGACGTTGACATGAACGGAAGGGAACGAATATTAACCGCGCTTGAATGTCGGGAAGCTGACCGTGTGCCTCTCTATATCCATGGAATTAATGAAGCACCAATCATTGGTATTGGCCGACACCTGACCGACGGGCTGCCGGAGCCGAAGCAGTTTCATGAAATGGACGACGCTGAGAAAATGAAACTGCTGGATACCCTCTTCCTGATCCACGAGGAATTTGACATTGATGGCGCCACCTCTTTTGAAATCGGGCACGAAGAGGCCCTCGACGAAAAAACCATTCGTGATGACTGGGGCGTTGTATACACCCGGAATCCTCACGGGTTACCAGTAGCCACCAGCCACCCTCTGTCATCCGCAGCCGACCTGGCAGCATATACGCCACCCGAACCCAAGGCAGAGCACTTGCTGCTGCTTAACCTGGAAAAAGACCGGTTTCAATCTACCAAGGCGCTTTTCTGGTTAATGCGGGGCTCATTCGTACTCAGTTGGCGACTGGTCGGTATGACCAACCTGATGATGAAGATGTTTGATGATCCCGGATTTGTGCATGGAATTGCAGAGATGGTCACCCACTTCAACCTCCAACAGCTGGAACTGCTGGTTCAGGCAGGCCTGGACGTCCTGGTCATCGAAGACGACATCGCCCACGGCACATCCACCCTGATCAGCCCTGCCCAATTCGCTGAATTCGTCAACCCGTACAACCGAAGAGTGGTCGAACAGGCCCATAAACTGGGGCTGAAAGTTGTTCGCCACAGTGACGGAAACCTTTGGCCCATTATGGATCAGCTGATTGAAATCGGGTACGACGGTCTGAATCCACTGGAACCTGATGCTGGTATGGAGTTGAAGAAGGTTAAGGATTATTGTGGCGATAAAATGTGCCTGCTGGGAAACATCGACTGCAAGGAACTGCTTTGTGATGGGACACTGGAAGAAGTCACCACTGCCGTTCAGACGGCCATCTCAGATGCCGGAGAAGGCGGCGGCCTGATTATCTGTTCGTCAAACTCTCTACATCCCGGTGTCGCGCCGGAAAACTGTATTGCCATGTTTGAAGCCACCAGAAAGTTTGGTATCTACGCAAATCATTAATTAAGGGTCGGCTCAAAAATTACTTGGCATTTTGTCGGCAAAATGTCCGGTCTTCATAGGACTTTTGTAGACAGATTATGCCAAGTTATTTTTGTACGATCCCTCAGACAATTATTCCATGAAACGATTTCGATTTTTTCTATTTTTGGCATTGATCTTCATGTTCTCAACCGGAGGCATGGCTGCACCCAAGGATCTTCAGGAATGGATCGACCTCCCGGTAGAGGTACACGACGCGTTAAAACGAAAACTGACGGAAAGCAAAAAGTATACGGAAGAGCAGTTGGAGACCATCACAGAATGTCTGGATAAATCAGAGGTCCAGAGTATCATCAACTGCCTTTCCGATGATGGAATGGAAGACACGCTGGAAATCGGTGATATGATCCGTGACGAAATGGGAAACCTGCGAGATAAGGTTTGTGGAGGTGGCTTTCTGGAGAAAGATCGCTGCAAAAAACTGGAAAACGACCTGAAAAATGTCGGGATCCGAATCAAAGATAAATGGTCCAGAGCCCTAGCCAGCGGGAAAGCCTTCCTGGACAAAAGATACGAACTGACCCGGCTGAAAAGAAAGATCTGCAACAAGATCGACCAGAAGGGGTGCTGGAGTTGGCTGAATGAACGCATGGACCTCCACTGCAAACCTGGAGATTTCAGTAACGATGCCGATAAACTCAAACAGTGCCGCATGCAGGTTGCAGAGGGAGTCTGGGAAAAGGTGAAGGACAGATAGCCAGTTGATATCAATTCAAGTCAGGAACGACCGGATGGTTTCAAGCACCTTCTGAATATCCTCCGCCGTCACATCCAGGTGCGTGACCAGCCGGTTCCTGCCTTCCGGACTGACAATAATCCCTTTTTTCCCTAAATCAACCGCCATCGCCACCGCGCGTTTCGGCTCCAGAGTGGTAAAGACCATATTGGTTTCGGCAGAGAAAGGCTCAACATCGATACTCGGTATCTCTTTCAACCCGGAGGCCAGCAGGGCGGCATTCTCATGATCAACACGAAGCCGCTCCACATTTTTTTCCAGCGCCATGATTCCGGCCGCGGCCAGGATGCCTGCCTGCCGCATACCACCGCCCACCATCTTTCGCCACCGGCGAGCTGTCTCGATAAAGGAGCGACTTCCACACAACACCGAGCCCACCGGGGCCCCTAATCCCTTTGAGAGGCAGACCGAAACCGAATCAAAGGAACGGGTAATCGTCTGCACATCTGTCTCCAGTTTGACTGCTGCATTGAAAACCCGCGCCCCATCCAGGTGAAACGCGAGCCCATAATCCCGGGCCAGGTCCGCTGCATCCGACAAGTAAGAGAGGGGCAACACCTTGCCCCCCTGTGTGTTTTCCAGGCAGAACAATCGTGTTTTTGCAAAATGGAAATCGTCGGGTTTGATGGCCGCTGCAACCTTCTCCAGGTCCAGTGACCCGTTCGCGCCGAACTCTAGCGGCTGAGGCTGAATACTCCCAAGGACTGCTGCACCACCGGCCTCATATTTATAGGTATGAGCCAGCTGACCAACAATATACTCATCTCCCCGCTGGCAGTGGCTCATCAGCGCCAGCAAGTTGCTTTGTGTCCCGCTCGAAACAAAAAGCGCGGCCTCTTTTCCCAACATCTCTGCCGCCAGTGACTCAAGGCGGTTAACCGTCGGGTCTTCACCGTACACATCATCACCAACTTCGGCGGCAGCCATTGTTTCCCGCATCAATTCAGTCGGTCTGGTTACCGTATCACTTCTGAGATCTATCATGTTATTTATTTGCTTTATGTAAATGATTGCTGAGTGCTAAAAGGATGGATTTTCGGGGCCTGCAGCAGGAACCCCGGTTCTCTGCCGGGGTTTTGTTGAGAGATTGGCTACTTCTGTACCATCTCCTTGATCGTGTCCACTACGTCCGGGTTGGCCAGGGTCATAACATTACCCACATCCGTTTGATTCGAGATTGCTCCCAGTACCCGCCTCATGATCTTGCCTGATCGTGTCTTTGGCATATCAGGCACGATCCAGACCTTGCGGGGTTTGGCTATCTTGCCAATCTCCGAGCAGATGGTATCGGATATTTTCTGAGCCAGCGCTTCGGTTGCTTCGACTCCGGGTTTCAAGGCAATGTACAGATCCGGTTCCTTGCCTTTCACATCATGAGCCACCGGCACCACAGCCGCTTCAGCCACCTCTCTCACAACAAGAGCGGCCGATTCAATCTCCTTGGTTCCCAGCCGGTGACCGGAAACATTGATCACGTCATCAATCCGTCCCAGGATTCGGTAATATCCATCTTCGGCTTCCATGGCAGCGTCTCCCGTGAGATACGGCCAATCACGCCAATCCTTACTCTCCGGATTTTTGCAATACCGGGCAAAGTAGGTGTCCACAAACCGTTCGCGATTACCCCAGACGGTCTGAAACATACCGGGCCAGGGGTTCTGAATACAGATATTCCCCGCTCGTCCCTCACCCCGCTTGATCTCCACACCCATCTCATCATAGATTATAGGATGAATCCCTGGGACACCCGGCCCTGCACTACCTGGTTTCATTGGATTCAGGCCAGGCATGGTGCTGCAGAGAAATCCGCCTGTTTCGGTCTGCCACCAGGTATCCACGATCGCCGCTTTTCCCTTACCCACCACATTGTAATACCATTTCCACACCTCCGGCTCAATGGGCTCGCCTACGGTGGTCATGTGCTTGAAATTAAAATGGTACTTGTCAGGCTCGTCCGGACCGACTTTCCGCAACGCGCGAATGGTGGTCGGCGCCGTATGAAAAATATTCACCTCCAGATCCTGGGCTATTCGCCAGGAACGCCCGGCGTCCGGATAGGTCGGAACCCCTTCGTAGATCACGCTGGAAGCACCAAGTGCCAGCGGACCATAGACGATAAATGAGTGACCGGTAATCCAGCCGATATCAGCCATACACCAGTAAACATCTTCCGGGTGAATATCCTGCACATACTTGGACATGGCGGTCACATAAGCCAGGTAACCCCCCGTGCTGTGCTGGCAGCCCTTGGGCTTGCCGGTTGTTCCACTGGTATACATCAGGAAAAGCGGATCTTCAGCGTTGACGGATACCGGCGGGACACGCACGCCGTAAAACTCCTTCAGTTGTTCGTTTACAAAGACGTCACGCCCCTCAACCATCGGGGCATCGGAACTGTACTTCCCGGGATAGCGCTGCCAGACCAGGACCTTGTCCACCACCTGACCGTTCTTTTTGGCAATAACACAGGCTTCATCGGCAGCCACTTTGTGATTCAGGAGCTTTCCATTTCGATAGTAAGCATCCATAGTCAACAGCACACGGCTCTGAGAATCGACAATCCGATCTGCGCATGCACTGGCCGAAAAACCACCAAAGACCACCGAGTGAATCACGCCCAAACGGGCGCAGGCCAGCATGGTGACGGGCAGTTCAGCGGACATGGGCATGTGAATGGTAACCCGGTCCCCTTTTTTCAGGCCGGCAAAATCCCTGAGCAGCGCCGCCATTTCGTTTACGCGTATATGGAGCTCCTGGTAGGTGATATGCTCAGTGCGTTCCTCTTCCAGTTCAGGCACAAAATGAATCGCCGTTTTGTTGCGATTTTTCTCCAGATGCCGGTCAACACAGTTATAGCTGGCGTTGATTTTCCCACCAACAAACCATTTAAAACAGGGAGCATCGCTCGTATCCAGGGTTTGATCCCACCGTTTTTCCCAGGTTAGCATCTCAGCAAATTCGTCAAAGTATTCCGGAAAATTATCCAGGCTAAACCTGTCATAGATGCTGTTATCCGTCAGATTAGCCTGCGCCACAAATTCAGGTGTCGGATGGTAGTACTCCTCCTCTCCCCAATGTACAGCAATCTGAGCTTCTGAAGTCCCCATAATCTGTTTTTCCGACATAGCCTTCATCTCCTTGAAATCAACGTGTTAGCAATTCAACCATAAAACCATCGTCATGCAGGGTGTGCAATCGATATCCTTTTTTTTCTGCGGAGCTCAATCAGATTCTTCTCCGCTTTTGCCATGTAAACAGATTTTGATTAAAAATTCAATAGTCCAGTTAAACCGGGACTACTGACACTGTCGAAATCCTACTTTTTTATCGGAGTTGAGCGAAAAGAAGCCGCACGGTAACAGCGGCTCTATGTGTGGGGTGTCTGTTGATAGCGAGTCAGGCCCTGTAGCGGATTGCGGCATGCTTCATCAGGGCGGACATGGCCTGCGTCGAATTCCCTTTGGAAAAACTAAAATGTCGTGGTCACCGGGCACTCGGCATGCAGAATGACATGCTGCGCTGTTGAACCGGTGAAAAATTTGCCCACCTTGGAGCGTTTTTTAATCCCGATGATTATCTCCTTCACATTGTTTTCCTGTGCAAACAAAACCAGATTCTCTCCGGTATTGAAATTATTCTCGGGCAGCAGTTTGGTCTCAACAATAACAGTGTCATGGGCCAGCAGCAGTTTGGCATCAGCCAGAAGGAGTTCCAACTGTTCCAGGTTGCTCAGCTGTTCCTGTGTGCTTCCCTCCAGAATTGCCACGACCAGGATATCGGTTTTAAAGCTTTCAGCATGTTCCAGGGAGAGCTGCAACGCCTTTTTCGATGCATCGGTTCCATCATAACATACCATGACTTTCATGTTTTATCCTCTGTTTGATTAAGTGATTATATCCGGTTAGTATTTCGGGCCGATTCGATGTCCCGCATAAAAACTAAGCCATCCACCAGCATTTCCATTACCCTATGCTGCTCATATAGTTTAATTTTGATATCTTGTCCAGCTTGCTGTCAAGATGGCGAAATGGGCTGTCCGGGAAGAATAGCCGGGCGGGAAAAGAGGATGATCAATCCACCAATAAATGGCATCAGCCCCACTATGGTAAACGCCGTCTGGTAAGATCCGGTGGTATCAAAAAGATAACCCGCTGTCACAGGTCCCACGGCACCGGCCAGCATAACCACCGGTGACATGAACCCCTGGATACGACCAAGGTATGACCTTCCGAAATATTCAGCCCGCATCGCAGCCATCAGCGGAATGGTTGCCCCGAACCCAATCCCGAAAAGGGCGATAAACAGGTAAACCAGCATCATGTCCTCCGCGTAGGCCAGGACCAGCACCCCTGAGCCCAGCATCATGTAGGCCACGCACATCAGATAGCGTTTATCGATATAGTCCCCAAGCATCCCCAGTACAATCCGCCCAATCAGGCTGACCAGGGTCAGCAGGCCAATTACAAAGGCTGCTTTTTCGTACGATATTCCTTTATCGGTCAACGATATGACGCCATGTACAAAAATAACGTTGTGCGCCATGGATTGAAAAAAGAAGGTGACGGCCAGAATCCAGAAGGTATGCATCCGAAAAGCCTCTTTGAGCGTAATATCCGGCTGAACAGAAAGGTCTGACTCAACTGCCTCATTCTGCGATTCAACAGAACAAGAGGCATCTGCTGGTTCATCAACCGGTTCATTATCCCGTCGCAGTCCGATCTCCTCCGGATCGTTTTTAATCACAAATGTCAGCGGCAGAACCACCACCCAGACAGCAATGCCGATAAACAAAAAGGCAGAGCGCCACCCGAAGTTTGAGATCAGAATCGCTGCCAGGGGCGTACAGACAAAACCGCCAATGCCCGCTCCAATCGCCAGAATGGATAGTGCAAAAGAGAGTTTGTTTGAGAACCATCGTGCAATAACAACGAAGGCCGGTATATAGAGCATCGCGCTCATGCCGATGGAGATCAGAATCCCGTATATCAGGTAAAACCCCAGCAGCGAATTAACCAGGGCCATGGCCATGAAGCCAAGTCCGGATATGACCGCCCCTCCTTGAATTACATTGCGGGCCCCGAATTTATCCACCAGCCAGCCCACCACCGGTCCGGCGATACCCCCCTCAACACTCCTGAAAGAAGCCGCCCCCGACGTTTGAGCCCTTGACCAGCCGAACTCCAGTGTCATGGGTTCAAAAAAAACCCCAAACGCATAAAGCCAGGTCCCGAAACCCAGCATGCAAATAATATTGGTTGCCAGTACAATCCACCATCCGTAGAAGATCTTTGCTTTTTTCATAAAAACCAATATTCCCTGTCCGTACTAAAAACAAAACAACATAAGTATTGATAATCACTTGGCAGTCAAGGGGGTCATGATTTAAAACGATGGAAAACAGGACGTTTTCCAACAGCTCCATGGATGGATTCATGCGTGTTTTAAATTATGACCCCCTTGGCTTCTCCCCTATTTCTAAAACTACAAAATCACCTCAATCAAGCGGGGACCTCGGTTATTCATGGCAGACTCAAACAGGCGATTGAACTCATCGGCGGTAGTCGCCCGGTCCGCTTGGACTCCCATCCCGCGAGACAGTTGCTGGAAGTCCAGCTCCGGATTGTCCAGGGAGGTAACACTCAGCGCCTTGGGCCCCGGGTTGATGACCCCCACTCGATTAAACTCCACCTGCAGAATCCCATAACGTCGGTTGGAAAAGATCACGGTTGTCACGTCCAGATTTTCCCTGGCCTGTGTCCAGAGCGCTTGGATGGTCTGCATAGCGCCGCCGTCTCCGCAGAAAGAAACCACCTTCCGGTCCGGACAGGCCAAAGCAGCTCCTGTGGCAAGGGGCAACCCCTGCCCGATGGATCCCCCGGTTAAAAAGAGCCAATCGTGTGGAGGTGCACCAGCTGTTTCTTTTAATAATAAAATACCAGAAGTGCCGGACTCGTCAGACACCACTGCGTTTTCCGGGAGAAAAGCACCGGCCGCGGCAGCCACAGAGGCCTGAGTCACTGGCCCGGTGTGCAATTCAGGTCGCCTTTCAGGATACAGTGACAACCCTTCCGCTGGGGCCCCCAGCTTATCAGCCAGGGCCAAAAGGGCCTGGGTCCCATCTTCATCCGGTTCTGACAGGATGTGAATATCGCAGTCTTCAGGTGTCAGCCAACCAGGCTTGTCCGGATATGCAAAAAAGGAGACCGGGGGCTTCGTCCCAACCAGGATGAGATGCTTGATACCTGCCATTTTGTCAACCACCCCTTCTCCAAAGTAGGGCAGTCTGCTTATTTTCGCCCGACCAGCCCCCCGTTGTAGCCTACTGACGAAAGTATCACAAAAAAGCTTTGATCCACTGACTTCTGCTACACGACCAGCTGCCGTCAGCCCCTCCTCAAGCAGGACATCGCCTCGGAGGAGCAGCATGGCAGGTTTACCAGACGACAGCACCTTTGCAATCCGGGTGATGGTATCAGCAGCCACCGTTTTAGAGGCCTTTTTTTTCAGTGAGTCAATTGGTCCAGCATCCGTATCGCCCCATGACAGGTCTGCCGGCAGAATCAGCGTTGAGATACTTCCAGGTGGACCATAAGCTGCCGCTACCGCTTCTACCGCATCCGCGGGAATGGAGGAGGCGCTCTTGACCGTCTGCACCCGGCCAGAAACCGGGCGTGCGATGCTCACAATATCCGATTGCAGGGGTGCATCATACTGCCTGTGATAGGTGGCATGGTCCCCCACAATATTTACAATCGGTGAATTCGCTCTTCGGGCATTATGAAGATTGGCCAGGCCATTAGCCAGCCCCGGCCCCAGATGCATCAATGTCGCCGCAGGCTTGCCCGCCATTCTGCCATAACCGTCCGCGGCTCCTGTCACAACGCCCTCAAACAGCCCAAGCACCGGCCGCATACCCTCAACCGAATCCAGGGCATTCACAAAATGCATCTCCGAGGTCCCCGGGTTGGTAAGACAGGTATCCACACCCAGATTCACCAACGCCTTCACCAAACTTTCCGCTCCGTTCATATGATTCTCCAGAACTTCTCTTGATTTATATTGCTCCTGCTTCTGCAAGATCTGCCAATTGTTGTTCGCTGTATCCAAGCAATCCGCCATAGATTTCAGCATTATGTTCTCCGGGCCTGGGAGCCCGCGATTCAATTACTGGTGGTGTTTCCGACATCTTAAACGGTGTATTGCTGATCGGTTGTTTTTCCAGACCCGGCTCTTCCATATCGATATATTCCAGCATACCGGTTGCCTGGACATGGGGATCCTGCGCCACCTCATCAAGCCCCAGACACTCACCACAGGGAATATGGGCCTTTTCCATCTTTTCCATTACGGTCTTTACCGTTTTGTCTGCTGCCCATTCAGCTATCAAGGGATCGATCTTGTCACGGTGATAGTATCGCTGAAGGTCATTGTACAGGTCCGGATCTTCAAGCAGCTCTTCATGACCAATGACTATAGCCAGCCTTCGCCAGAGGCTGTTCATGATAGTGGCGATAAACACGTAGCCATCCATGCATTTATATAAGTCCGTCGGCCCAACATAGGCAGCCCGGTTCCCGATCATCGGTCTCAATTGCCCCAGCACCTCTGCTTCAGCAATCTGAGGGGTTATCATAGAGATGGCGGTCCGCATCAGGGAGAGATCAACCATCTGCCCCTTTCCGGTCTGGTCGTGATGACGAATGGCCATGGCGGTTGCAAAGGCGGCTGATATGGCAGTAGTGTAATCCATGGGGGTCATGAAGGCCCTCATTGGTGGGTTCTCTGGGAAACCACCCAAAGACATGGCACCCGACATGGCCTGGGCGATAAAATCAAATCCGGGCCTGTCGCGATAAGGGCCTTCACTGCTGAAGCACGAGATCGCTGTCAGAATAATGTCCGGTTTAATCGTTTTCAGCGCATCATAGGACAGTCCCATCATTTCCGCCGCTTTAGGCGTAAAGTTGTGAATAACAACATCCGATTTTTGGACCAGGTCCGCCAGCACTTCTCGGGACCGGCCTTTTTTCATCAGGTTCAACGAAACCCCTTTCTTGTTTCGAGCGTAACTGGCCCAGGCAAGATTCTGATTATCAGGCCCCAGCAGGCCGGTGGTCCGGTCCTCTTCACCACCGGTTCTCTCAACCCGGATCACCTCAGCCCCCATGTCCGCGAGAAGCATTCCGCAGTACGGGCAGGCGATGAAACGACCAAAATCGAGCACCCGGATATCTTCTAGTACTTTTTCCATAAATTTATGGTTTTGATGGTTGCGGCAGGCCTGCAAATGTGAACACTCTCCTCTACGCTTCGCGATAGCCGGAACAAAGCGGAAAAAATATGATGGAGACCACCAGCAGTACCACTCCAGATGTGAGAAACCCGGCTTTAATACCCAGAAAGTCGATCATGGCACCAGTCAGCGTCGGACCAAGAAACATACCAAGACTGTGACCGAGTGTCAAAAGGGACATGATCGATCCCAGGGAGTGGTGTTTCTTCCCCATCACAGCCGCCATTCCCAGATTAGCCGGACCTGATAGTCCACCTCCGATCCCCGCAACCACTGCTGCCACATAAATCGCCCACAATTGATCGATAAAAACCAGAATGGCTGTCGCGACAACAATGGTCAACCCGCCAGCAACCACCAGTAACCGTTTATCCATTCTGTCTGCCAGAATACTGGTAGCCGGCATGATAGCGGCGCTGAGTGCCACAATCAAGGTAATAACAATACCGATTGCAGAACTCGACATCTGATATTGTCGATAAGCCAGAAGCGGAACAAAGGTCCACAATGCCCCGATACACATGATCTGGGCAAAACGGGCCAAAAATAGTGCAAGGATAGTTACATCCTTCAAAAGCACCCTCAGATCCTCCGGTGCCTTGTTGACGGTCAGCAGCTTTTCCTCCCTGCGGGGTGGAAGAAAAAACAGGCAGAGCAAAAACCCTGCAAAACAAACAATCCCCATCCCTGAAAAAGAGGCGTCTATGCCATAACTGTCCTTGATAAATCCACCCAGGATCGGGCCAAAACTCAAACCAGCATAGAACCCAAAATTGATAATGCCCATCACAAACCCCTCCCTGCCTTCCGGAGAGATTTCTGCGGCATAAGCCTGTGTAACCGGCAGGATCATGGCTGCAGCAATGCCCTGTAGAAAACGCGTAACAATCAGAGAGGTGATGGTGTCAGAGTAAACGAATGCAATGGAGGTGATAAAGTAGAAGAACAATCCCGTGATGATAAACACTTTTCGTCCCTTTCTATCGGAAAGGCGACCGAAATAAGGCAGCAATAGTGTCCTGGATACGGAAAATGCCCCGAAAATCAACCCGATGGCAAAGCCGCCGGCGCCAAGGGTCTGTGCAAAAACAGGGAGCAGCGGAACAACAAGCCCCTGTCCGAGGGCAGAGGCCATCACAGCTATTGCCAGGAAAAACAGGATTTTATAGTTGATCATTTAAGAGAATACTCCGGGAGTCAATAAACACCACTTTGTTAAAACCTCTTCTTTGTGAGCGTTTCACTGGAAATACGGGCACGGTTTTTCTGTTACCAGGTAAAATTGTCATTCAACCCATCTGTCAACGACTTCTGTTTCATATGACCATAACAACCTCAAGGGAAAAAGGGTCAAATCTATTTTCACCCTGGGGTAATTTTGGTCGTATCAACTTGTTCACAATGGGGTTTCCGTTATCAGCCCTGTTTTCAACAGGAAACGAGAAAGAGGTGATCCCCCCAAAAAAAATGCACCAAATATCTGTGGGCAGTAAAAGTGGAAAGAGGTTGTCTGTTCAGAAAACCTTTGAAGCCAGGGATGGTTTCACGGAGCTCCAGGGATGGATTAATGCGTTTTTCTGAACAGATGAGCTCTTGCAGCGATAGTCATTGAATACCCACATGTTTTTGGTGATCCCCCATAAAAAAGGGGAATTGACATAGAGTGTCAATCATCAGCATGATGGAAAATACAGAACCAAAGATTTTATTAAGCAACAGACTTGATGATTGATTGAACCTTATGGAAAATCCCGTTCGGAAACAGCTCAACGATTTCATCGGCCGCCGACAGGTGACCCATCCCCAGTTTATCCGGGCCAACAACATGGACCAATACTTCTCGTCCATCGGTGTTGATGGCCAACGGGACATTGTTCATGGACTCCTGAGATGCAGCGATCTAACAAAAATCAGCGATGATATCCGAAAAAAGGTCGTCCACCTCTATAATAACCTGTACATTCTCAAGGATTCGCTGAAGAAACGGAAAACCATTATTGTTGTTACCAGTGGCGGTAAGCAGCAAAAAATGGCCATCATCCGGATGCTGGATGAGAACCAGCGGCTGATGCAGGAGATCATAGCGCACCTTAAGGACAACCCCGATGAAACCGTCCAGGCAATTATCAATTGGACCATCAGTACCGTCAACCTTTTCGGAGGTGTTTACCTGACCAATCGCTGTGAAATCGATCGCCTGCGTGCAGTCAGAGAACAATCCATCCACCTCGCCGGTCAAATCAGTGAGATCCTGGCCGGATCATTGGAAAAACTGGAATCCGATAAATCAGCCGGATCCGGCGGCATGTTTGCGTCAAAGGCCAAAAAAGAAGCACAACAAACCGTGAACGATCAAATCGCCTTTATGCAACAGGTGATGGACAACCTGGGAAAGACCGAGAAATTGGTCGACAGTGTGCGGGAACCCATATTCCTGGCTCACCGGATTAATAGAGCACTGCAGGCAGAGTCCGAGCGAATTCTGCCGAATTGGAACTCCTTTTACGAATCCAAAATAAGAGACCAAAAGGGACTGCCGATGGTTGCAGCTTCGGCAGACCACAAACTGAAAGCCGCGGGAGAAAAACCTTTTGAGAAGACCTTTAACGCTGTCATCCAGGAGATTCGAGAGACACTCGAAGGGTTCCGGCAACTGCTCCCCGCCAGCAGAGAAACCTTAACGGCCTGTGGCGTTGAGAATGAAGAGACGCTGCAGCGAATCATCCAGACCTCCCGCTCACTGAATTCCATCCTCAATAACCTCTTTCTGGAACTTCGGTTTGCCTACCAGAACGGCCTGAACCGAAAAGAACAGATTCTGCGCGACCGCAATACCTACGAAGAGGAAAGAGTCCGGACGGACCGGGTTTTACAGACCGCATTTTCCAGGACCCTTGAAGAGGTCTTTCCGGCTGACTTCAAAAACAGTAAGGCCGGCTTGATTGACACCATCCACAAGGGTATTACCAGAGATGAATATACCCTCCTGCGATCCGAAATCAATTTCTGGTCGCTTATGAAGGATAAAATCTTCGAAAAAGGGAAGGAGAGCAAGCAATCCATGTTCATCCGCCGACGGCGAATGGTCAACGATATCCTGCCGGATGAGGAATACTACATCGAGTACTCAGACCGACTCAGAAAAACCATCGACATCATTGACGCTGAGAAGGATGGTTTCGAACCCTTTATCCAACAGGATTTTCACGACCTGCTCAAATACCTTGTCGGCCTGTACCGGGACGCAGAATCGCATATCAAGGAAGAAGAGCCGGAAGAGAGCGAAGAAAAAGCAGCCAAGGAAACCCCATGAAACTTAAAGACAAGGTAGCCCTCATCACCGGAGCCAGCAAGGGAATCGGAAAAGGCATCGCTGAACGATATGCCAGAGAGGGAGCAACTGTTATGCTCGCCAGCCGTACAGAGAAACTCCTGGATGAACTCAGTCGTAAAATCCAGTCAGATGGCGGTAAAGCTGACTTCTGCATCATGGACGTTAAAAAACCGGACAATATCCAGGCCGCCGTGGACCGCACAGTGGCAACTTTCGGGAAGTTGGATATTATGGTTAATAATGCCGGAGTATCCATGGCCCACCCCTCTGAGACCTTGAGCGCCGAAAACTGGGTAAATACCATGGAAACAGACCTGTTTGGCGTCTTTTATGGGTGCCAGTCAGCCGGTCGACAGATGATGACCCAGCCACAAGGGGGTTGCATTATTAATATCAGCTCCATGTACGGATCGGTGGCAGCCCCCATGAGAACCGCCTATTGCACCAGCAAGGCGGGTGTGGACATGATGACACGGGTCCTGGCTGTAGAATGGGGCGACAGAAATATCCGCCTCAACTGTATCGCACCGGGCTATATCAAAACCGAACTGGTCCAGAACCTGATCGACAAGGGTACCCTTCAGGTGGATGCCCTCGAAAAACGCACCCCCCAGGGACGGCTGGGAGAGGTGTCCGATGTACTGGGATCTGCGGTCTTTCTCGCCAGTGACGAGGCTTCATTCATCACCGGCACCATCATCACCATGGATGGCGGCTGGTCGGCAAACGGGTATCTGTAAGCAATGAAACAACCTAAAATCATCATCGACACCGACCCGGGAATTGACGATGCCATGGCCATCCTGCTGGCCCATCTCGCACCTGACATCGAACTGATCGGGCTGACCACCGTCTTCGGAAATGTACCGGTGGCACAGGCCACCCACAATGCATGTATCCTGTCCGATCTCATGGGTGGAAAGGTACCGGTAGCCACCGGCAGCGCCCATCCACTGAATCGTGAAAATGACCGCTATCCAGACTTTGTTCACGGGAAAAATGGATTCGGCGACACGTCCATGAAACCGCCAATAACCAAAGCCATCGAACAGGGAGCCGTCGATTTCATCATCGAGCAGGTGTCCCAATCACCGGGCGAGATCACCCTGGTTCCCATCGGTCCGTTGACCAATATTGCAAAGGCCCTGGAAAAAGCGCCCGAGATAGC
Source organism: bacterium (assembly GCA_029940215.1). Classification (GTDB taxonomy): domain Bacteria; phylum SAR324; class SAR324; order XYD2-FULL-50-16; family XYD2-FULL-50-16; genus JAHJRI01. The sequence continues at coordinate 27,627 of JAOZRE010000007.1, forward strand.
CTCACAGGTCAAAGAGGTTGTCCTGATGGGCGGTGCTGCTACTGTCAACGGTAACGTTAATGCGGCAGCCGAAGCCAATATGCTCAGTGATCCCCACGCGGCAGACCGGGTATTTACCACAGACTGGCCCATCACCATGGTGGGGCTGGATGTCACCCACCAGATTATTATGGATGAGGCCTACCTGGATCGGGTTCATCAGGTCGATACCCCCATCGGCGGATTTCTGCGTCGAATTGTTCAATTTTACCTGGACTTCCATCGCTCCACCGGTATAGACGGGCTCTACACGCACGACCCCACTGCCATCGTCTACCTGCTAAAACCGGAGATATTCACGGTTCGAAAAGGCGCTGTTCGTGTCTGCACAGATGGCATTGCTGCAGGGCAGACCATCATGAACCTTAGCGGAAAACCCTACCTGGGAACGGCCTGGGACGGTATCCCCACATCTGATGCCTGTGTCGATGTGGACGTGACTGCATGTCTTGAATGGTATGCCGACATCATGAGCGGGAATTAACATGATACTGACACAGATATTTGAAAACCTGAACCGGGCTGTTGGGTCCATGACCTTTCAACTGCCGGTCGCATACGTCTATAATCCGCTGGAATACGCCCGCAAGAGCCATGAACGTTACCTGAAGTTGTACGGCGGAGCACCAAAGGAGGTGCTGCTACTGGGAATGAACCCAGGTCCGTTCGGGATGGCACAGACCGGTTTGCCTTTCGGGGAGATTGCAGCTTCCAGGGAGTGGCTGAAGATCGAGGAGCCGGTTGGCCAGCCAGCCAGAATGCACCCCAAACGTCCTGTGGAAGGATTTGCCTGCAGTCGGAGCGAAGTCAGCGGCAGGAGGCTCTGGGGGTGGGCAAAAAACCGCTTTGCTTCACCGGAGGCTTTTTTCGCCCGCTACTTTGTTGCCAACTACTGCCCCCTGATATTTATCGAAGAGAGCGGCCGCAATCGCACACCGGACAAACTGCCCAAGGCGGAACGGGAACCTCTTTTCGAGGCCTGCGACCAGGCGCTCGCTGAACTGGTTGCGTATTTTCAACCCCGCTACCTGATCGGAGTCGGGGCCTTCGCTGAAAAACGGGCGCTGGCCTGTATGGGAAAGGAAACGGAAATCATCACCGGTAAAATCACCCATCCCAGTCCCGCCAACCCGAGAGCCAACCGCGGATGGGAAGCCTTCATAGAGGCAGAATTGACTGAAATGGGAATCGAGGATTTTACGCCTGCGTAGCGGCCTGTTCCTGCAGCCTCTTCTCAGTCACACAATAGATACCCCCTTCTTTCAGGCCCGGTATAAAGCACTTTCCGCAGGAAACACAGGTCGACGGTGATCGGTCTCCACCTGACCAGCGCCCTGCCAGCCCAGGCTCCCGGATAAAAGGTCGGGACATGGCAATATAGTCCACACCACCCTCAACCACTGCTGATTCAGACACCTCATACGATCGAAATCCGCCCACCGCCATAACCGGACAATTGACCACTTCCTGAACCTGTTTCGCCAGGGCCATGTTATAGGCTTCCCGCTCCGGTTTGTTGATTTTTGGACGGGATGGACCCATCTCTCCTGAGGCAGGTGTTCCACTGGATACCTCGATGGCATCGATCCCCGCAGCAGCCAACTTCTCAGCCGCTGCCAGGCCGTCTGACACCTCCAGCCCACCTTCCAGATTATCCGCTAGATTCAGCTTGATCATCACCGGATAGTCATCACCCACTTTCTCTCTGATGGCCTGGTATACTTCCATCAGAAACCGACAACGATTCTCAATGGAACCACCATAAGCATCCGTCCTGCGATTGGTAAGTGGCGAGAGAAACTGGTTGATCAGGTAGCCATGCGCGCCATGGAGCTGAACCCCGTCAAACCCCCATTCCTTAGCTCTCCGGGCGCCATCGGCAAATGCTGTGACGATCCTTAAGATATCATCCACAGTCAGTTCGACTGCTTCAGTTGGAAACTGCGCCACTTTTCCTCCAGACGGCGCCAGAGCCGGCATCCCTGAAGTTTTAGGATTGGCCTGGCCACCGGCGTGTACGATTTGGATGGCTATGGTGCCCCCCGCTTCGTGGACGGTCGCTGTCATCTGCCGAAATGCATCGGCAAAATCATCTGTCTGAATCCCGATTTTCCCGGGCAACTGCTTCCCTTCAGAACTGACAAAAGCATAACTGCTGATGATCAGTCCAACACCACCCTTTGCCAGATCAACATAAAAATCGATCAACTTTGGTGTGGGTCTGCCATCATCTTCACACATCCCCTCCCAGGTAGCGGACCTCACAATCCGGTTTTTCATTTTCATGGACTTGATGGCTGTCTCTTCAAATAGTTGCGTCATTATTGCTCCCTGGCTTAATTATCGGGTTATGGGCCCCTGTTTTATCAATCGGCATCAATTTGGCTGGTTAAATTGTTCGTATGCTAACTTTATCCACAGCCAGGGGGAAAGTCAATCATCCATCAGGGGTTATCTGTTGTGAATCCGTTATCAAGGGTGTAGAGTGGGAGATATGGCATTATTAACCCTTTATGGAAAGTGTTATGAAAACCGGATCTGACCAGAAAAAGAGAACAACCGACGATCTCCTTGAACGACGCCAGAAACATTTTGCTGGTTCATTTCTGATGTACCAGTCACCGGTGGAAATTGTCAGGGGAGAGGGGGTCTGGCTGTTTGATCGCCAGGGAACCCGTTATCTTGATTGCTACAACAACGTCGCCTCTGTCGGGCATTGTCATCCAAGAGTTGTTGAAGCCCTGAGCAGCCAGGCTGCGGTTCTGAACACCCATACGCGTTACCTGAATGATAAAATCGTAGACTACGCCGCGCACCTGGCAGGTACTTTCCCTGAAGGTCTGGACGTTTGTCTGTTTTGCTGCACCGGCACCGAAGCGAACGAACTGGCCATGCGCATCGCACGCACCGTGTCCGGTCAGAATGGTGCCATCGTCATAGAACATGCCTACCACGGGAATTCTACACTGATAGGAGAACTTTCGACCTGCACCTATTCACCCACGGACCTGCCGTCCCATGTCGCTACTATCGAACCTCCCAACACCTATCGAGGCAGTTTCCGGCGCGGCGAAACCGATTTAGCTGAAAAATTCGCCTCACTGGCAGATATTGCCATCAAACAGTTGCAGGATCGCGAACAGGGTGTCGCCGCTTTTATCTGTGACGCGATCTTCGATACCCAGGGCACTCTGGATGCGCCCGCTGATTATTTCAGGCAGGTGTATCAGAAGGTCCATGCAGCAGGTGGGCTTTGTATTGCTGACGAGGTTCAGTCCGGTTTCGGGCGTCTGGGCGATCATATGTGGGGATTCGAACACTATGACGTGATTCCTGATATTGTCACCCTGGGAAAACCCATGGGTGACGGGCACCCGATTGCCGCCGTGGTCACAAGCCGTGATATTGCTGACGATTTCATGCAGAAGGTCATATACTTTAACACCTACGGGGGAAATCCGGTTTCCGCAGCTGTTGCAGAAGCCGTTTTAAGTGTTATCGAAGAGGAGAAGCTGCAACAGAGCGCGCGTGACGTCGGATTTTATCTCCGGAAACAGTTGGACGCCCTGGCCGGAAAGCACCCCCTGATTGGTGATATTCGCGGCAGTGGTCTGTTTATCGGGATTGAACTGGTTAAAGACCAACAAACAATGGAACCGGCCTTTATCGAGGCCTATACCATTGCAGATCAGATGAAGGACGAAGGGATTCTGATCGGTTCCACCGGCCGTTTCGGCAATGTCATCAAGATTAGGCCACCCCTGGTTTTTTCAAAGGAAAATGCTGATCTGTTGACCCAAAAACTGGATAAACAGTTATTGGAAATTGTAAAGTAGGTATCGACCCAATGTTGTTCACACAAGAACCTTTGTAACTGTTCACCACATTTCCAGAGTCGAGGGTATCAGCTGTTCAGTGACACGCAGTCACTGGGCTGAGTTGTTCAAACAAGATAGGCATTAACCAATAGAAGATATGAGACGAGACGAAAAAGAGATCACAGGTCTGGAAGAGATCGAAGCGGTGATCAGATCCTGCCAGGTCTGCCGGCTGGCGTTGATCGATGGAGAATACCCCTATATTGTCCCACTGAATTTCGGGTACCGGGACCGGACACTTTATTTTCATGGTGCGCTGAGGGGGAAAAAACTGAGTCTGCTGGAAACGAACAATAAAGCAGCATTCGAAATGGACAGAAAATTGGAGATCGTCACATCCGAAGATCCCTGTGAGTGGGGCATGAAGTTCCAGAGTGTCATTGGATCCGGCCGCGTATCCATGATCGAATCCCCGGAGGAAAAAACAGAGGCCCTGCAGTTGATTATGTCCCAGTATACAAATGACGCGTTCGACATGCCGGAGAAGAGGGTCAAAGGTACAGCGGTATATAAACTGGAGATCAAGCAGATGACAGGCAAGCAGGGCGGCTGGTAGCCTCCAGCGGGCATATTCCCGTCAGCCCCCGCTGCAGTGGGAATAGACAGAATTCCGATTCTTCACGGGTGACAATGAGTTATATTCTGGAGTAAAATAGGCTGATCGACTCACGATGTTGTTGTTACCGAAGCAAGGTCAAAGTCTCCGACCCATTTAACGATCTTCGTTACAACCGAAAAACTTGTATGGATATTTCATGAAAGACCTATTTCAACGAACGATAAACTACCTGCGCATATCCGTCACCGACAAGTGTAACCTGCGTTGCCAGTACTGCATGCCCGCAGAGGGTGTCGAACTTATCAAGCACGATGACCTGCTCTCTTTCGAGGAGATTGCAGACTTTACCCGCACGGCTGTTGAAATGGGTATCAACAAGGTACGATTCACTGGTGGCGAGCCTCTGGTGAGACGGGGATTTGTCTCCCTTGTGGAAACCATCTCAAAAATCGAAGGTATTAAGGATCTGGCCATGTCCACCAATGGCATACTCCTGGATAAATTTTCAAAACCATTGAAGGAAGCGGGTCTGCATCGGTTGAATGTCAGCTTGGATACACTGGACCCCGATCGTTACCGCGAAATTACGCGGGGTGGAGATGTCACAAAAGTCCTCGAAGGCCTGGAGATCGCCAAAAAGGAAGGCTTCAGCCCCATCAAAATCAACACCGTTGTTAACGAAAGGCAACACGGGGCGGATGCCAAGATGGTTGAGGCCTATGCACAAAAAAACGGGTTCTTTATCCGCTACATCATGCGTATGGACCTTGAAAAGGGGGAATTCTGGACAGTGGAAGGTGGTGACGGTGGCAACTGCAGCATATGTAACCGCCTGCGCCTGACCAGCAACGGGCTGATCAAGCCCTGCCTTTTCAGTGACCTGGGATACAACGTCAGAGAACTGGGCGCCCGGGAGGCTATATTGCAAGCCATCACTAACAAACCGAAAGCAGGAACCGAAAGCCACACCAACTCGTTTTATGCAGTCGGTGGATAAGCTGCCGGTCCTTTTCCAGGGCAATAAAACGAATCCGCACCCAAAGGGTACGGTATTGCTTTGCCCCCTTGAAGG
>JAOZRE010000523.1 GCA_029940215.1 bacterium
TGCAGAAAGCGGGGATGGTGGTGTTTACCGTTCTCAATGCACAGCACCACTATGTTGAAGGATTCCTGCATCCGGCCGGGTTTGATCTGATCTGCGTCATCTATGCCCTCTTTTACTTCAATACGCTACGCAGGAAGCGGAAACGGGGAATGATTGACAGCAAAGGGTCTTGACATGCAGATTGAAACAAAAACAGTAAAGGAGTAACAGATGGAAACCAGTACAGCAGAAAAGGGAAAGTCGGTTTCGGATCCCCACGCACCCTATACACTTTTTAAGTCCGATGTCTCCTATTTCAGCGGCAAGATGGAGGCGTACCTGCGCTATAAGGGAATCCCCCATGTTCCCACCGAGATAAACAATGATATCATGGATCCGGTATACGCCGCCACAGGCGTGAAAAAGGTACCGGCGATCCAGACCGCCGACGGAAAATGGCTATTTGATACCACCCCCATGATCCAATGGTTCGAACAGCGCTACACGGTGGCGCCGGTGCTGCCGCCGGATCCCGCACTGGCTTTTGTTGCCCTGCTGATTGAAGACTATGGGGATGAGTGGCTCTGGCGACCGGCCATGTGGTGGCGGTGGATGCCGCGCGCCTCACGCTGGGCCCTGGGTTGGCGGATCGCCGCCAGTAATATGCCGAAGGCGCCGTCACGACTGCTGGGTTGGGTTTTTGCCAGGCGGCAACTGCAGGAGTGGCTCTGGAAGGACGGCATGACCAAAGAAAACAGCGACACCGTCAGGGACATGCTCTTCCGGGAGTTCGAATTCCTGGAACCGCTACTGAAAGAACAGTCCTTTATCCTCGGCAGTCACCCGAGTACGGCCGATTTCGGATACTTCGCCTCCATGTTTCGCCATTTTGGTAACGACCCCGATTCCGCAGAAGTGATGCGACAACAGGCACCCAATACGTACGAGTGGCTGGCCCGGCTCTGGAATCTCAGAATCGATAAATGCCCCGCCAAGCAGGCCTGGACCTGGCCCGAAGCAGATTACTGGGGCCCCTTGCTGGCGCGCATTGCAAAGGACTACCTGCCCTACCTGCACCAGAACGCACTGGCATACCAGGACGGGAAGAAAACCTTTGATTACCAAGGTGCGACCTTTGAGTTTCGCAGGTCTATCACCACCACCTACCGGGTCTGGTGCCGGGAGGTGCTGCAAGAGCGTTATGTGGCTTTGAGTGACAGTGATCGGCAACGGGTTTCAGCCCTGTTTGCGCTGCATGGCGGCCTGAGCGCCCTGTTCGCCGACGGAACGATCGTATCGGGACTGGCCGACCGCTACCGCCTGCCCATTGATCCGGAAGCATCGGCTCCTTTCAAACAATCGCTGAAACTCAAGTTAAATGGGCAACCACGAAACTGAACGCCGGCAGTAGGATTCGGATCAGGTACTCAGTAAGGCTGACAATATCCGCTTCCAACTGTTTTTCCATCTCTTCACGCAACCCTTGCAGCCCCCATACAGCAACTACCAATATCGGCGAAAAAAAGCAAAGAAAGCCAGACCTATTTTCCGAATGTATCGCTTGACAGATTGAGATGGCTCCGGCAGGCTGGCAGCATATTTTACAGTAGGTAAACTTAATTATCATGTCGCAATAGTCTGTGGATATATATCACCCCCGAGGCCGCCGCTTGAGCGATGAGCCGCTGGATTGACCAGCAGCCGGAACCGGATGAAACAAAGAAAATTCGCAAGGGCTTGATCGTCAAAGAAAACCTCTTCCAAACAGGCAGCGAAAACAACATGAGCTATCCCTATAAGGCGCATCGAACGAAAATAGATAACAGCTACCTGCCGGGCTGGGTCTACTTGAAGGAGAAGATGGAGGAAAGCTCTTGATATCCGTTTTTTAAAAACAGGATCGTATCGATCACTCTACAACCTGAATGCAAGGAGACAGAACATGAAAACGGCACTTAGCCTGTTGTTGGTCGTTTTTTCCTTTATTTCATATTTCATTCTATCTAAGTACGTGAGTATCAACCAGTATCACCCGATGCTTCATTACCTGGACATGCTGGTGGGGGTCGGCCTGCTGATCCGGATGATAAAGACGCAATTCACCAAATCGCGGCTGGTCGCAATGTGTTTCGGTCTGTTCGTCGTCGGGTTATTTGCCTTTTACACCAATTCATTTTCCAATTATGACAACAACAGGGTGACCATCGCTGATGGAGATGTTATCAGTGAGCAGATGAGAGATGTGACCCTGGCCTCAAATACCGGGGAGAAGATCGCTCTGGGGAGCATCCTTGATAAGGACACAGCTACCCTTGTGGTGTTTGTCCGAGCCGAATGGTGACCATGGTGCGTTCAGGAGCTGGTTCAGCTCCAAAAAAACAAAGCCAAATTCGACGCTTTAAATATTCGAATTATCGCCATCCTCATGAACTCGGAACAGGCAACCAAAATGGAAGTAAGCGTCAAACCGGATTTCGCGATCATGGTCGATCGGGACGGCAGGTTGGTGGACCTGCTGGGTATTCGGCATAAAAACGCTAACCCCATTAACGGTCAGGATCTACCACAATGCGCCAGTTTTTTGTTTTCCCGGGAAGGAAAACTTGTCTGGCATAAACTGGCGAAGACCTGGCGCGTCCGACCGGGACCGGACGAAATCCTCGCCGCGGCCAAGGCGAGACTGTAAAGAACCAACAAGATAAAAGCAACCTCAACGGAGGAATCTCAAAATGGTCGATCAAACCGTCAGGACCCTCGACGGACGGCCCTGGGAACAGAATCCGTTCACCTATCAGGCTAAATGTCTACAATGGCTCCGGGAGGCTAATGAGGCACCCGGGCGCCGGCGACAGGGTCTTTGAAAACTGCCTGCCCCATGAGGTTGGCATCGGCATCCCCGGGGAACTGATTTTCTACCTGCTGGAAAATCTCTTCCGCTGCGGGGAGACCAGA
>JAOZRE010000524.1 GCA_029940215.1 bacterium
GTATAGGGCATACATTATCACCCCTGTTTTTCAATACCGAATATGCAACCTCACTATTTTCTGCGCGGTCGCTGTCAATTTCCATGGGTATAAAGGTAATGTTATCGCAGGGAAACAGATCGAAGGCAGATAACAGATCCTTATTTTTCATCCACCCCAGGGCAAAGAGAATTCTCTTCCCTGCATACTCTTTTGAAAGGTAAGAGAGTAAGGCCCGCATTCCCGATGCGTTGTGAGCACCGTCCAGCAGTATCTCATTTTTCTCTCCCAGATACTGAAGCCGTCCCTTCCAGCTCAGGTTCTCGATGATCCGAGCGATGGTTGAATCATCCAGTTGTCTGTCTCGTGTGACGGAATAGGTATATACTGCCAGAGCGGTTACAATATTGTCGTTCTGATGGGCCCCAATCAGCCCAACCTGTCGGGGCGATATCTCTTTCCTGATCTGAGAATCAACGGTTTCTGAGCCACCTGATGACGTGATTGAAAACTGAAAGCGACCTGCCTTCTCCTCCCAGAAAAAGTCCTCAGGACAACTGACATACGAATAACCGTTAGTCTGGCAATGAGACTGGATCAATCGGGATACGGAATCCTGCTGACGTGCAATGAAGACAGGGGTGTCTGTTTTGAGAATCCCCAGCTTCTCGAGAGCAATCTGGTTGATGGTATCTCCCAGGTATTCCTGGTGATCCAGGGCAATGCGGGTGATGACACATGCCAGGGGATTTTCAATGACGTTAGTCGCATCAAGACGACCACCCAGTCCTGTTTCTAAAAGAATAAAGTCGACACCGGCTGCCTTAAACAGAACGAACGCCATGGCAAGTGCAAACTCAAAAAAGGTTGGCTGCAGCGAACCATTCCGAGATCTAGGAGAGGAGAGGTTAAGATCAATGTCACAGGCCTGGCAAACTTGCCTGAAGGCAGCATTTAAGCTTTCATCATCAATGGCACACCCGTTAATGCGAAAACGTTCATTGAAGGAGACCAAATGGGGAGAGACGGTACTACCCGTCCTGTATCCGCTTTCCACCAGCAGTTTTTCAATGGTTTTCAGCGTTGAGCCCTTGCCGTTCGTACCGGCAATATGAATGATACGAGGATGATTGTGGGGATTACCCAGGTGGTTGAGCATGGATCGAATGGTATCGAGCCCAAGCTTGATATTGAACTCACCCAATCGGTATAAAAAATCTAAATATTTAGGGAACACATCAGTCCTCTACTTTTAAAGGACGTGTCATCAGGGTTATCAGGATGTCTTTAAGTGACTGGTTTTCGTATATGACCTGATATATCCCATTGCACAGGGGAAGGTCGAGCTGGCTTTGTTGAGAGATCTCCCAAACCGCTTTTGTGGTGTAATAACCTTCAGCGACAGTTCCGCCCATCGTTGATAGGATATCCGCCACCGTTTCGCCTTTCCCCAAACGCTTCCCAAAATTCTTATTATGGCTGCTTTTAGGGGAATAGCAGGTCAGGGCCAGATCCCCGAGACCGCTCAATCCGTAGAGGGTTTCCAATGAGATTTCCATGTGTTGGCAAAAACGCTTCATTTCGGCCAACCCCCGCGTTACCAGCACCGAGGTCACCTCCTCATACATTCCCAGGCCATCAGCTATTCCCGCTATAATGGCATAGATGTTTTTTAGAGCCCCTAGTAGGGCGACCCCTTTCACGTCAAAACTTCGATACACCCGAAATGAGGGGCTGCTGAACATCTCCTGCAGCGCCAAGCCTAGTTCGTCATCCTTACATGCCAAGGTTTCCGCAGCCGGCGTTGATTCACTCAGCAACCCTTCCGGAAAACAGGGACCACCCAGATGCGCGATTGGATTTTTCGGGAAAAATTCTGAGATAACTTCCGGAACTGTTTTCAGTGATTCTCTCTCAATGCCTTTATTAATGCTGATGATCACCACATTCGACGCCAATGTTTCAATACGCTTCAGCACACTTCTCATAAAGGCAACGGGAACCGCCACAATGATGATTTCGGCATCGGCAATTGATTTGTTCAGATCCAGTTCAAACGTAATTTTTCCATCACAACTGAATCCAGGCAGATTGGGAGCAATATCAGTTTTTTTCAGCTGCTCGTATTCTTCGGACAGGTAGCATTGAAGTGTAACAGCCAACCCCTTACGGCTAAGATAGATCGCCATTGCGGTTCCCCAGCGACCTGCTCCCAGAACCGTAATATTTTGAAACTGTTGTTTGTTGGCCATGATGCCCCAGCTAGAAATGAAAAAAGGGACAGTTCCTGAAACTGCCCCTTTTTTATTGATATTCCTGATCTCGCAGCAAGGAGAGAGATATCCTGAAGTATGTGGTACCGAGAGCCGGAATCGAACCGGCACGGCCGTGAAGCCACTGGATTTTGAATCCAGCGTGTCTACCAATTTCACCACCTCGGCATTTACATAAAATGTTAGATATCCGTGGGTAAACTGTCAACTTGATTCGAATCGGTAAATCGCGTGTTTACAATTGTTGACGTCGATAAATGACCCGGTGAAATCATTTCTCACTCTCTCCAACCACCATTTGCTACCAATTACTATTAAGCAGGATTAGTAGACATAAACCACAGTTAGGTAAGTCATTATCTTGTATGATTGACCAAATACTGTTAAATTTAGCCTATAGTCATCAGTAGCTGATATTGATGCCTTTTTATCGTTCTCAAAACTGGATCCGGTATAGAAGACGAAATACTTTTCGAGTCAGTATCGGGTTTTGGGTGGAAAAGAACAAGATCATAACAGAGGGGAAAACGTGGAATTTTTTGAAAATTTAATAGCTGAACGATTAGGTGGAAAGCTTTTTGGAAAATCAACCGAAATATATAAGTTTGAGAAGATAAAAAGAGCAAAAGCAGAAGCCACTGCTAAATACCCTAATATTCCAATTA
>JAOZRE010000525.1:0-928 GCA_029940215.1 bacterium
ATCAGCACAGATACGACACCTATATGAAAAAAATAAGACAACCCATACAACAAAATTCACGAAACCCTGGCATCTATCCTCCGGGAATTGAACTATGACACCCCTGCCACATATCGCCGGACCCCGCAGTATCTGAAAATAACTGGTATTACCAGTAGCTGGTCTGATTTGAGAAAGCAACTGGCAGGTCAAAATCGAGTCACCATTTCAATGCAGTGTAAAAATAATGATGTTGTAAATGAAAGAAAAAGCACTCGGCCTGAGTCAAGGCAACAGAAAATATATTCTGCTTTAGGGATATGTTTTCACCCTGGCAGAACGATTAAAAAAACAAAAGTAGTGCCATAATGAAGATCTACAAAATATAACATACTGTAATTATAGGCTATATTAGTTTTCATTCGAAAAGATGGGTTAACAAATTATAGAGGTGTAAAGGTTCGAAAACAGGATATTGTTATTGCAAAAAATTATTTGTCTGAAGATGAGCTTTTGGCATTAAACAATCTTGTTGAGCAATATTTGATTTTTGCTCAGGGGCAGGCAATGCGCAGAGTCCCGATGTATATGAAAGATTGGATAAAGAAGCTTGATGCTTTTTTGAGTATTAATGACAGAAAAATTTTGGAAAATGCCGGTAAAATTTCTCATAAGATAGCAAAACAAATTGCTGATGATGAATATGAGAAGTTTAATAAATTAAGAATTGTCGACAGCCAAAAATCATTGAGTGATTTTGATAAAGCCATTAAGCAGATAGAAATCAAAAAGAAAAAGTAAAAATATTGCCAGTGATTCCAGGAGACATACTGTTCGTTGGACGACAATGATGATACGCAGCGAACTCAACAAAAAAATGAACCGAATGAAACCAGTTATTTTTGTGGTTCAGCAGTATACGCTAGCGAATAGTGTAACGCTTTTTTCA
>JAOZRE010000525.1:938-2000 GCA_029940215.1 bacterium
AAACGGATGTGAGGGCGGGTTACAGTATTCGCTAGCGCATACAGCAGTGACAACAAGAAACCGTGACAAATAAAATCTTAACTGCTATATTATAAATATGAATTCAATAAATCAAATATTACAGGAAGCTATTCGCCTGCCGGAAGATCAGAGACTTACTCTTGTAAATAGACTCCTGACGTTTAGTGAGCCTCATGCCTCAGATGACGTTAGATGCGCTTGGGATGAAGAGATCCGTAATCGTATTGCGCGTTATGATCAGGGAGAAACACGTTCACGTCCAGCCAGTGAAGTTTTTTCCGATCTGGACAGACGGTTAAAACCATGATCATTGAGTTTCTTGAGGAGGCTGAACAGGAACTCTTTGAGGCTGCACATTGGTATGAATCCAAAGAAACCGGATTAGGCATACGCTTTAGAAATGAGATTGCCCACATACTTGATCGAATCGCTGAAGACCCACTGCTTTGGAGAGAACGAACTGGTGGTTATCGTCGTGTCAATTGCCCCGTATTCCCTTATTATCTTCCATTTTTTATCCGGGAGAATAAAATTATCATACCGGCCATTGCTCACGATCACCGTAAACCAGGTTACTGGAAATCTCGTGCATAGCTTCATGCCAATAAAAGCCGAACCAGCGGGTGAACCGGACAGCAAGGGGCTGTTTTTTAAAAAAAATTAAATTATTGCTTTGGCTGTCAATTGCCTTCGGACTCATGGGCGGGCTTTTGGGTTTGCTGAAGTTTGGTCTGCAAGTTCCATACTTTGCCAAAGGTATGATGTTGGGATTTCTTATCTCTCTTAGCTGCGGACTTCTGCAATTTCTTTACTTTGAAAAGGTCCTAAAACGATTTCCATTCATCAGCGCAGTTTTGATTCGTGCAACCGCTTTTTCTGTGCTCACTGTTGTGGTGTTTTTTTTAGTGTCCGTATTGATATCAAAACTGTTTGCAATACCGTATTTCTTTGAACACCTGCCCTTTGCTCTTGTATTGACCTTTATTTTTGCGAGCTTGTTCCTTTTTACAATCAGCACGATTAACCTTATTGGAAGGCGTT
>JAOZRE010000525.1:2010-2907 GCA_029940215.1 bacterium
GTTTATGAGCATTTTGACCGGCAGATACCACAGGCCCGTCGAAGAAGAAAGGATTTTCATGTTTATGGACATTGCGTCCTCTACGACGATTGCTGAGCAGCTAGGACACATCCGATTTTTTAAATTCCTCAATGAGTTTTACGGCGATGTAACCGAGGCGGTTTCGGCAACCGACGGTGAGATATATAAATATGTGGGGGATGAGGCCATAGTGGCATGGAGGTTGACTCCACATCGGCATGCAATGGCGGCACTTGACTGTTACTTTTTGATACTTAAGTCAATTGAGGCAAAAAGACTGTTCTACGAGCAGCATTATGGCATTGTGCCGTGCTTCAGAGCTGGGCTGCATTATGGTACTGTCATGGTAGGAGAGCTTGGCGACCTAAAGAAGGAAATAGCCTATATCGGTGATGTTTTGAACTCGACAGCAAGGATGCAGGAAGAGTGCAAGAATCAAGAAACGGGAATCCTAATCTCAAAGGATGTTGTGGAATTGATAAGCGACAATGGAGTATATACCTTTGTATCTCATGGAGATAAACGTCTCAGGGGAAAAAAAATGGTGATTGAGATATTTAGCGTCAAGGAAGTAGACTTCTGAAAACTTTTGATCTGCCGGAATTAATTCTTTAAATTCAATAATCCAGAGGGTTCAAAAAGCGGAAGTTGAAACTTTTTAGTTCTCCATAGGTTATCTTGTAATAATTTTAGGTCGTCGAACCAGCACATTCACCAGACCAGAAGAGGTGCTGTTCGTTCCCCCTATAGTTCGGTGACTGGCTGGTGATGTAAACGTTAGCCATCAGCGTTGTGGTTGGCGGACTACTGTGTCTGAGGGAAACAATGAAATTAGAAAAAATGTTCGTCGTCTTTTCTTCTCTTGTACCATTCTTA
>JAOZRE010000138.1 GCA_029940215.1 bacterium
GAATTATATTAAGTTACACGTAGAATAACTGTGACCGGTTTAACTGGTTAGCTAGCTGAATAGCTACAAACGAAGCATGATTAGGATTGGGAATGAAACTTGACGAAAAACTGAAACTGCTGCCGGAACAGCCGGGAATTTATCGGTTTATCTCTAAAGATGGAAAAATCATCTATATTGGTAAGGCTAAAAAGCTGAAGCATCGAGTGCGTAGTTATTTTACAGAGTCACAGCAGTCTGACTACCGGGTGATCAACCTGGTGCCGAATATTGCTGATGTCGAATGGATTGTGACCCATACCGAGGCCGAAGCACTGATCCTTGAAGATAAGCTTATCAAGACCCATAAACCGAAATTCAACATTCAGCTTAAGGACGATAAATCCTACCCCTACTTCAAGCTCTCCGTTTCTGAACTGTATCCGCGTCTGACACTGGTTCGTGAAATCGACAAGGATGGTTCCCTGTATTTCGGCCCTTATGTATCTGCCACACAGGCCCGTATGACCTGGCGGGTTATCCGGAAATATTTCCCCCTGCGCCAGAGCAAAATGGTTCTGGATGGGTCTAAAACTTACCGGCCGTGTCTGAATTACCAACTGAAAAAATGCCTGGCACCCTGTGCCGGTCTGGTGGCAGTTGAAAAATATGATCGGCTCGTTCAAAGTGTCATCCACCTTCTGAAGGGAAACTATGAAGAGCTGATCAACAACCTGAAGACAGAGATGGGACAGCAGGCAGAGAAGATGAATTATGAAGAGGCCGCTGTCCTGAGAGACCAGATTCATGTGGTACGACAGACTCTGCTGAAACAGAGGATTGTATCGAAACAGAAAATTGATCGGGATGTCTTCGCGGTGGTTCGCTCCGGAGGGTTCGCCGGTGTTCAGGTTCTGTTTGTTCGAAATGGGATCCTGCTTAGTGATGACTTTTTCCTGTATAAGAAGGCTGAACGGTACGATGACCAGGAGATTGTCCGGTCAATTCTGTCCCGCCTATACCTTGCCGGAGACCGTTTCGTTCCAAAGGAGATTCTGCTACCCTTTACCTATGATCATGCCACCATGTTTGAGGCATTTTGCGAGCAGCAGAAGGATACCCGCACCCATATCAGAATACCACAGCGGGGTGAGAAAAAAGTTCTGATCGATATGGCATTGAAAAATGGCGAGCAGAGCCTGGCAGTTAGATTGAAAACGATCCGGGCCGATGAAAAAATACTGGCGGAAGTGAAGCACTCCCTTAAACTGAAGAATCTACCCAGGAAAGTAGAGTGTTTTGATATCTCGAACATTTCAGGAACCAATAATGTGGCGTCTATGGCCGTATGGGAAGATAATCGCAGCAGTCGCGCAAACTATCGGAAATACAAGATAAAAACGGTAATAGGTGCAAATGACTATGCTGCCATGACAGAAGTTCTCAGCCGGCGGTATCGAAAGATGAGGGAGCAAAAACTGCCGGAACCGGATCTGATCCTGATCGATGGTGGCAAAGGACAACTGTCGAGTGCAGTAAAAGTGCTGAAGGAAGAGGGCGTGGACTTGAACCGGATAGACCTGATCGGCATTGCCAAAGGCAGAACCGAAAAAAAAGCCGGTGCGGATAAGGGGGAGAGCGATTTTGAATATGTGGTAAAACCGGGGCGCAAAAACATCATCCCTCTTAGAAAAAATTCGTCGACCTTGTTCTTTCTGCAGAATATCAGAGATGAAGCACACCGCTTCGCCATCAGCTTCCATCGGAATGTCCGTGGGAAAAAGGGGCTGACTTCCCAGCTGGAAGCAATACATGGCATAGGTGACGTTAAACGCAAGAAACTCCTGAAGGCGTTTAAAAATATTACCACCATCAAAAAAGCATCCCTGGAGGAGTTGGAACAGGCCAAGGGCCTGTCAAAAAAAGATGCATTGTCAATCCACCGGTTTTTTCATCCGGAATCAACTCCGGGCAAAAAAGCTGAGCAAAGCAAAGATTTTCAAAGTGGGTAAGTTGATGGCAGAGACGATCTGCTATGCCGGCAATTATGTGCCTCGTCACTCCTGCGAAGAAGAATGTTGTAAAAATGGGAAAACCGACGATTTTTAACTTGTCATTCCCGACTCCGATCGGGAATCCAGTAGTATTACAAACGTTTACACACCTGGACACCCGCCTTCACGGGTGTGACGGCCTATTTGTGCTACTACCGCCTCCGCGGGGATGATGTCGTCCAGGTAAACAATCGGGTTCTGTTCAACCACCTGAAGTGGTTTTGTTATTGCATTGTATAAGTCAGTTTCAGGGGGTTATCGTTAGTTTTTCTGTCAGGAGATAAAAGATGTTAAAAAAACTGTTGGGTTTAACTACCATTTTACTGCTGCTGGGTCCTACCATTCCAATCTTGGGATTTGATTCGGATGATGTCGATCGGTTGATAAAATCCAAGCATTGCTCTCGTTGCGATCTTATAGACGCAGATCTGACAGAACTTCAGATGAACGGGGCGGATCTCAGTTATGCCATGCTCAGCTTCGCAAAACTCAGCTGGTCCAAACTCAATGAGGCAAACCTTGATAAAGCCGTTCTGGAAGGGGCCGATCTCCGCTGGGCCCAACTGAACTCGGCAAGCATGAAAAAGGTGTTCCTTAAAAAAGCTGATTTACAAATGGCCGATCTCGAAGCCGCAGAACTCAACGGTGCATACCTGGAACTTGCCAATCTCAGCTGGTGCAACCTGAGAGAGGCCCTCCTTAAAGCTGCAAACCTTGAGGGAGCAAACCTTTCCCACGCAAACCTGCAACACGCTAATCTCGAAAGAGCCAATCTCAAAGACGCTAACCTGATGAATGCCAACCTCAAAGGAGCCAATATCGACCGCATCTTTCTCGCAGGTGCCAAATTGGATTCAGCCGTCTGGATAGATGGGGAACGCTGCCAAAAAGGGTCTATTGGGAAATGTGTCAAATAATATCAGCTGTTTGATTCTTGCCGGGCTGAGGCTGTTCGTCTATTCATAAAAAGAACGTTCGTTCTATAAATAATTCAAGTTTGACATTGCCTGGACGATTTATTATGATTAATTCCATCATGTGATGGATAAGATATTCTTTGTTCTTTTAAAGTCAGTCACGCCACTCAATATCGGAACTTTCAGGCTTCGAGACCGCAATAGCGAAAAAGGCGTGAATCAACAGGGGCGAAGTTGGATTTGCCAAACAGTATCTATCTGTCCGGGCGAAGGGAACAACAGTCACGGTCAGATGATTTTCCGCTGCAATAATCATTGACCTGCGTGTTTTTGTTCTCCTCTCAATGACCCTGTTTCACTGAAAAGTCCAACCGGATAAGACGACATTCAATTTGACACGTTAATATTATGGACAAAAGTAACGACGAAAAAGGCTTGCTGGATGAGTTCAGCGTGCCCAGCTATGATGAGTGGCTGTCCCTTGTCAACGAGCAGTTGAAGGGGGCTCCTTTTGAGAAAAAGTTGGTCAAACAGACAGTTGAGGGGATTTCCATTCAGCCGATTTATCTGAGGCAGGATGTTCAGGATCTATCATCCCGGATAACCCCTCCGGGTCAGTTCCCTTTCATTCGGGGGACGCGTGCCTCGGGGAACACTTCCCGGAGCTGGTCGGTATCCCAGCCGTTTCGTTTTCCTCTGGCTGGTGAGTTCAATGAGGTAGCCAATCGGGATCTTGCCCGGGGATTGACGAGTCTGCAAATGACATTGGATGATGCGGGTAAGTCCGGTTTGGATCCTGATCAGTCTGCGGTTGGGACTGTTGGAAGCAATGGGCTGTCTATTGTTAACCAGGAAGATGTGGCTCAGGCTTTGAACGGAATTAACCTGACAGTGTTGCCAGTTCAACTGGAAGGTGGGATGAGTGGCGCCTCCCTGCTTTTGTTGCTACTGGCCTACTGTCGGCAGGCGAATATCCCATTTGAGGGGTTAAAGGGAAGCATGGTGTTTGATCCCATGGCCGAGCTGGCAACATCAGGCAGCCTTCCTGTATCGTTGTCGGTTGTCTATGATCGTATGGCGACTCTTGTAGGCATAACACAGGCAGTGGTCCCCGGATTGAAGAGTGTTGGTATTGATGGCAGGCCCTATTGTGAAGGTGGTGGGAGTGCTGCTCAGGAACTGGGTTTTGCCATGGCGACGGCCGTCGAGACATTCAGGGAGTTGCAGCAGCGGGGCGTGGAGATCGACGATTATGCTTCTGCAGTCAGTTTCAGTTTTGCAACAGGCTCTGACTTTTTCCTGGAGATTGCCAAACTGAGGGCGGCAAGGTATCTCTGGGCTAGAATTATCGCTCTGTTAGGTGGTAGCGAGGTGTCACAGAAAGTGACGCTGCATTCGGTCTCAGCCTGTTATAACAAAACGATTTATGATCCTTATGTCAATATGCTACGGACGACCACCGAGGCGTTTTCAGCTGTGATTGGTGGCACCGATGTGCTGTCTGTGGTACCCTTTGACGACCTGTTCGGTTTGCCGGATGAGACGTCACGTCGGACTGCCCGGAACCTTCAGATTGTCTTGAAAGAGGAGTGTCATGGAAACCGTGTCATTGACCCGGCTGGTGGCTCCTGGTTTGTTGAGAACCTGACCGATAGCCTTGGCGAAAGCGCATGGAGCGTTTTTCAGGAAGTGGAAAAGGCGGGTGGTATGGCAGCAGCTCTGAAGTCTGGACTGGTGCAGAAGGCCATAGCTGAAATTGATCAACAGCGCCGCAAGAAACTGGGACAGCGTAAAGATGTCGCAGTTGGAACCAACATGTACGCAAATTTGACCGAAACGCTTCCAGAGGTGAGACAGCCTGATTACGAATCGATATGGGAGGCCCGCTCCGATGCGGCTAAAACAGCAAAATCTGCTCATACAGCTGCCCCGGACCTTGAACAGCTAGCTGAAAAGGCAAATAATAGGCAGGCTGATATCTCAGCGCTGGTGGAAGCGGGTGTTCAGGCCGCGGCAAAAGGCGCAACTCTTGGAGAACTGACTGCGAGTTTTATGGGCAAGGCCACCGGCAGTGAGAACGTGACGCCCATTACCATACAGAGAAGAACCGCGGCCTATGAAACATTGCGGCAGAAATCAGCCGAGATGGTTGACCGAACTGGTAAGGCCCCAACCGTATTTTTCGCGAATATGGGACCGCTGAGACAGCACAAGGCGCGGGCGGATTTTTCAGCCGGCTTCTTTCAGCCCGGCGGATTCTCCGTTATCAGCCCGGATGGTTTTGACAGTGTTGAGGATGCTGTCGCTGCTACGCTGGATTCAGGTGCCCTGATCGCTGTTGTTTGTTCCACGGACGACAGTTATCCGGATCTGGTGCCTCCCTTCGTTGAGCAGATCAAGCAGAAAAAACCGGATATCACCGTGATCGTTGCCGGATATCCCAAAGATTATGTGACGCAGTTCCAGGAACTGGGCGTTGATGACTTCATTCATATCAAAGCGGATAATCTGCAAATTCTGACTAACCTCCAGGCTAAAGCCGTTGAATAATTACTGAGGACTAAAGAGATGACTAGCTTTCCCGATTTTACGCAACTTACCTTCAAGGATGACATTCCGGGCCAGAATCTCGAAAAGTGGGAGACTGGATTTCAGGAGGAGACTGGCCAGACACCGGAAGATATGAGTTGGAACTCCCTGGAGAATATCAAAATCAAGCCGTTGTATACGAAGTCAGACCTCTCCCAATGCGAGCATCTGGATTATCTGCCCGGGATTCCGCCGTATTTGCGCGGTCCTTATCCAACCATGTACGTCACCCGTCCCTGGACAATCCGGCAATATGCCGGTTTTTCCACAGCGGAAGAGAGTAACGCGTTTTATCGTCGCAACCTGGCTGCAGGCCAGAAGGGGCTGTCGGTGGCTTTCGACCTGGCGACACACCGGGGTTACGACTCGGATCATGAAAGGGTCATGGGCGATGTGGGTAAGGCAGGTGTTGCCATTGATTCGATTTTGGATATGAAAATCCTGTTCGACGATATTCCGCTGGACAAGATGTCTGTTTCAATGACAATGAACGGAGCGGTTCTGCCGGTGATGGCTTTTTATATCGTTGCCGCTGAAGAGCAGGGTGTTAAGCATGAACAGCTGACAGGTACCATCCAGAACGATATCCTCAAAGAGTACATGGTGCGGAATACCTACATATATCCGCCGGACCCCTCGATGAAGATCATTGCCGATATTTTTGGCTTTACCTCGCGTTATATGCCTAAATACAACAGTATCAGTATTTCCGGCTATCACATGCTTGAGGCCGGGGCGACAGCTGATCTGGAAATGGCCTATACCCTGGCAGATGGTCTGGAATATGTCCGTACCGGTATTGCTGCTGGAATTGACATCGATGCTTTCGCACCCAGACTTTCGTTTTTCTGGGGTGTGGGGACCAACTATTTTATGGAAGTGGCTAAGATGCGCGCGGCCAGGATACTGTGGGCAAAGCTGATCAAACAGTTCAACCCGAAGAACAAAAAATCCATGGCCCTGCGGACCCATACCCAGACTTCGGGATGGAGCCTTACGGAACAGGATCCGTTCAACAATGTTGCACGGACCTGTATTGAGGCGATGTCTGCTGCACAGGGGCATACACAGTCACTGCACACCAATTCCCTTGATGAGGCCATCGCACTGCCGACCGATTTTTCTGCACGAATTGCTCGTAATACGCAGCTCTACATCCAGCATGAAACAGGGGTCTGTGATGTGGTCGATCCGTGGGCTGGCTCGTACTACGTTGAGTCACTGACGCACCAGATCATGCACAATGCCTGGAATCATATTAAGGAGGTCGAAGAGCTGGGTGGAATGGCCAAGGCCATCGAAACCGGGCTGCCCAAGATGCGGATTGAAGAGGCTGCGGCCAGACGTCAGGCGCTGATTGATTCGGGAAAGGAAACCATCGTGGGTGTGAATAAATACCGCCTTGATAAAGAGGAACCCATTGAGATTCTGGAAGTTGATAATACAGCTGTTCGTGAATCGCAAATCAAGCGCCTCAAACAGTTGCGTGGCGATCGTGATGAAAGCAAGGTTAGAGGAATTTTAGGTGCCATTACTCAATGTGCTGAAACCTCGGAGGGAAACCTGTTGCAGCTGGCAGTTGAAGCTGCACGGGAGAGGGCATCGCTGGGAGAGATTTCGGATGCCATGGAGACCGTCTTCGGTCGCCACAAAGCAGTAATTCGATCCATATCCGGCGTGTACAGTAAAACATTTGGCGAAGAGGCAGGTGTGGAAAAAGTTCTGGAACTGGCAAACGAGTTTGAGAAAAAAGAGGGTCGACGGCCCCGGATCATGGTGGCAAAGCTTGGCCAGGATGGTCACGATCGTGGCGCTAAAGTGATCGCCACCGCTCTGGCGGATCTGGGATTTGATGTGGATATCGGTCCACTGTTTCAGACAGCGGGAGAAGTAGCGAAACAGGCAGTGGAAAACGATGTTCATATTGTGGGCATGAGCTCACTGGCAGGCGGGCACAAGACCCTGCTGCCGCAGTTGATCGGGGAACTGAAAAAACTGGGCAGGGAGGATATCGCCGTGGTTGTGGGAGGTGTTATTCCTGCACAGGACTATGAATACCTCAGAGAAAATGGTGCTATTGCCATCTTCGGGCCGGGAACCGTTATTCCTGTTGCTGCAGAGAACATGCTGAGAGAACTTCTCAGTCGTATCGAAAACAGTTAGGCTTCCAGGGTGATCGGGTGAAAAAACAGAAGCAGAAACCGGACTGGGTTCCGGATGAAGCGGGGGAAGCGTTTACCACTTCCGTTATGTCGGGTGTTGACGGCGGGCATGATGGGATGGTGTCCAATGACAATTCTGTCGGCGCTTCTAACGGCACCAAAAGAAAGAATCTCACCCTCACCGAATATGTACAGGGCATTTGTGATAATGACCGACCTGTCCTGGCAAGGGCTATCACGCTGATTGAAAGCAATGCCAGACATCATCTTGAACTGGCCCAGTCGGTCTTGAAAGAGATACTGGGGGATACAGGGAATGCGATTCGAGTCGGTATTACCGGTGTACCGGGTGCCGGTAAAAGCACCTTTATCGACGCGTTGGGAACGAGACTTTGTCAAAAAGGGCATCGAGTGGCGGTGCTGGCGGTTGACCCCAGCAGCTCCCTGAGTCGGGGCAGCATTATGGGGGATAAGACCCGCATGGAAGGTCTCAGCCAGTTGGAAAACTGCTTCATTAGGCCTTCACCATCCGGAGGAGCCCTGGGGGGAGTGGCGCGGAAAACGAGAGAGACCATGCTTGTTTGTGAAGCAGCCGGTTTCGACGTGATCCTGGTTGAAACAGTTGGGGTTGGTCAGAGCGAATCCATGGTCAGTACCATGGTCGACTTTTTTCTGTTGCTGACACTGACCGGGGCCGGAGACGAGCTCCAAAATATCAAAAAGGGGGTGATTGAACTGGCCGATGCCATCCTGATAAACAAGGCGGACGGTGATAATAAACTGGCGGCACAGCAGGTCAAAACAGAGTTCAATCAGGCCCTGCACTACCTCTCGTCTGTTACAGATGGGTGGGAAACATCGGCTTATACCTGCTCAGCGCTGACTGGCGAAGGGATTGATGAGATCTGGGAGGTGGTCGAATCCTTTAAAGGGCAGACAGAAGCCAGTGGTGTTTTTCAAAAACGAAGGCAACAACAGTCGCTGGAATGGTTGAATGAGATGGTCATTGAGCAGATTACATCAAGTTTCTTTGAAGACCCGCAAATACAGCTGATCCGGGAAAACATTGAACATCAGGTTTCAGAAGGGACACTCCCGGTAACCGCTGCAGCAGACCTTTTATTACAAAAATTTTACAAGACAAAGGATAACATCGGCTAATATCCAGATATGAGGTAGGAGAAAAAGTGCGATGCTACGAAGATTTTCAAGAGGTGTCCGACTCTCGTGAAGAAGATCGGGCGTGTTATAGTTTTAGGAAATCACTCAGGGAAACAGAATGATAAAAAAAGTAGATCACATCGGTATCGCGGTACCGTCTCTGGAGGAAGCGATCCCGTTTTATGAAAAAACACTGGGTTTGAAGTGTGAGCATATCGAAGAGGTGGCAGCACAAAAGGTAAGAACAGCCTTTTTTGCAGTTGGAGAGGTCCATATCGAACTCCTGGAACCCACTGCTCCAGACAGTCCCGTTGCAAAGTTTTTGGAAAAAAACGGTTCCGGGGTACATCACGTCGCGTTGGCAACAGACGATGTTATGGCACAACTGGATCAGGCGAAAGAGGCTGGTTGCCGATTGATTAATGAAACGCCTGTTGACGGCGCGGGCGGTAAGAAGATTGCATTTCTGCATCCGAAGTCAACATTTGGTGTACTGACAGAATTATGTGCCAAAAAATAGCTTAAATTATTGTTATTACGAATTAAAATTACCTTGTTTGGTGAATGATTGACTTTTGGGAGTTCACTTAGATTGAAAATTCGTCTAACCTAAACGATCAACCATTTATCTTTTGACCTGTCATCATCAGTCAACACCCGGATTTAAAAGGAATCCCGGCTGTGACGAATGAGTGCCATTCGTGAGAGAGGCGGACCTGGAGCGACGGTTCGATATCACATTTGCATGATGATATGTCACATGTATAGGCTTCTTTGAAGGAGAAACATCGATGGCAATGAAAGAAAAAGTAGATGAGCTGATGGAGTTGCGGAAATTGGCTCTTGAAGGTGGTGGTAAAGAACGTATCGAGAAACATCATAAGAAGGGAAGAAAGACTGCTCGGGAACGGTTGGCGCTCCTGCTCGATGAAGGCAGCTTTGAAGAGTTTGATATGTTCAAGACCCATCGCTGCCATCATTTTAATATGGAGGAGCAGGAATATCTTGGAGATGGGGTGGTGACAGGATACGGAACTATAAACGGAAGACTGGTTTACGTATTCTCTCAGGACTTTACGGTTTTTGGGGGTGCGCTGTCGGAGACTTTCGCAGAAAAGGTCTGCAAGGTGATGGACATGGCGATGAAAAATGGGGCCCCGGTCATTGGGCTGAATGATTCAGGTGGTGCGCGAATCCAGGAAGGAATTGAAAGTCTGGCGGGCTATACCGATATATTCCTGAGAAATGTAATTTCCTCAGGTGTTGTACCTCAGCTTTCAGGAATCTTTGGTCCCTGTGCTGGTGGTGCTGTATATTCGCCTGCCCTGACCGATTTTACGGTCATGGTGGATAAGAACAGCTACATGTTCCTGACCGGCCCCAAGGTTGTAAAAGCGGTTACGCACGAGGATGTGACTACAGATGACCTTGGTGGCGCTGGCGTTCATACCTCCAAAAGCGGTGTGGCACATCTTGCAGCCGAAAGTGAAGAGCAGGCCATAGATTATTTGAAACAGTTATTCTCGTTCCTTCCACAGAACAATATGGAGGCCCCGCCAAAATTGCCGACGAACGACCCGGATAACCGGCAGGAAGCTTTTCTTGATGAGATCATCCCGGACAACCCCAACCAGGCATACGATATCAAAGAGGTGATCAACATGACAGTTGATGACGGCTACTTTTTTGAAATCCAGCCCAATTATGCACCCAATATTGTTATCGGATTTGCGCACTATGGCGGCATCTCTGTGGGTATTGTCGCTAACCAGCCCAATCACTTTGCAGGTGTACTTGACTGTGACGCATCCATCAAGGGTGCCCGATTCGTCCGTTTTTGTGACGCGTTCAATATTCCGGTTGTGACATTTGTGGATGTACCCGGATTTCTGCCGGGCACCACCCAGGAACACGCAGGAATCATTCGTCAAGGGGCCAAAATACTGTACGCATACGCTGAAGCAACTGTTCCGAAGGTGACGGTGATTACCCGAAAGGGTTATGGTGGTGCTTACTGTGTTATGTCATCTAAACACTTACGTGGTGATATTGTCTATGCATGGCCAACAGCTGAAATTGCAGTTATGGGTGCCAAAGGTGCAACAGAAATTCTTTATGCAAGAGGCGCCAAAAGTGCTGAAGA
>JAOZRE010000139.1:0-3594 GCA_029940215.1 bacterium
TTTTGCCGTATGAAAGTGAGTTAAATTTTTTCAGGAGGTTTCATGAATGACGTCTCCCTGTTCATTCCTTGTATGGTAGATCTGCTGATGCCGGAGATTGGGGAATCGGTGTTCCGGCTTTTGCGGAGATTGGATAAGAAACCGGTCTACCATGAGGAGCAGACCTGCTGCGGTCAACCTGCTATTTCCTCGGGCTACAATGCTCCGGCCATTGAGGCCGCCAAACACTTCATCTCCATCTTCGAAAACGATGACGCCATCGTTTCTCCCTCCGGATCCTGTGTGTACACGGTCAAATATGACTATCCGAAACTGCTGGCGGACGACCCTGCCTGGTTGAAGCGGGCGGAGGGTCTTTCAAACAGGGTGTTTGAGTTTTCCCAATACCTGGTTGATGTCCTGGGGCTGTCTGACGTTGGTTCTGTCTTCGATGGTAAGGTGGCTTTTCATGAATCGTGTAAAAACCTGCGTGGCCTCGGGGTGTCTGATCAACCTAAACAACTGTTGCAGGGAGTTCGGGGGACAGAGGTGGTGCCTCTGAACGGGGCGGAAATCTGCTGCGGGTTTGGCGGCGCTTTTGCGGTGGGGTATCCGGAGATATCGGAGGGTATGGTGAAGGACAAATCCACGAGTTTCATTGAAAGCGGAGCTGACCGGCTGATTCTGTCCGAGCCCGGATGCTTGCTTAATGTATCGGGGTACTTGGAAAAACATCATCCGGAGAAGTGGGCGCTGCATCTGGCCAGTTTTTTAATGGAAAGCCAGGAGGGAGGTGATTGATGGAGATTAAAACGGAGCAGTTTGTCGAAATCGGCAAAAGGGAGATGAATGACCCTCAGGCACAGACCTTTCTTAAAATTCTGCCGGAGGTTCTGGGTGTGATGAGGGAGGTGGGCATGGCTTCCTACACAGACCCGAAAGGGGCTTCAAAGTACGGAGCGTCGATTCGAAGAGAGGCCGTTGCCCGTTTGCCGGAACTGTTGGAACAGCTGGAAAGCAACCTGGTTGCTAATGGTACACGGGTGATATGGGCTCGGGATGCGGAAGAGGCCAACAAGGCGATTCTGAAAATCGCGCATGATAACGACATCAAGTATGTGACCAAGGGCAAGTCGATGGTGACCGAGGAGATGAACACCAATGACATGTTGATTAAAAATGGAATTGAGGTCTTTGAATCGGACCTCGGGGAACTGATCATCCAGCTCCTGGAAAGGCCGCCTTTTCACATCGTCGGGCCTGCCATCAATGTGCCGGTTGAGGAGGTCCGGGATATCTTCCTGGAAAAGGGGATTTTGACAGAACCTACCCTGGATCCCACTGAGCTGGGATACGCGGCACGCATGTTTCTGCGGGAAAAGTTTCAACACCTGGAGATGGGGATCACCGGCATTAACATGGCGGTCGCTGAAACCGGCACCATTATTAACGTGGAGAATGAAGGGAACATTCGGTTCACAAAATCGTCGCCCCGGATTCAGGTATCGGTGATGAGCCTGGAGAAGGTGGTGCCCACCATGAAAGATGCCTTGTATATGTTGCGGCTACTCTGCCGGAATTGCACCGGGCAGAAGCTGGGGTCGTATATTACCTTTGATACCGGTCCGAAAAAAGAGGATGAAATTGATGGTCCGGAAGAGCTGATTGTGGTGATCGTTGATAACGGGCGCTCCAAACAACTCTTGAATCCTGAACTTCGCGAGGCGTTTCACTGCATTCGCTGCGGTGCCTGTCTGAACCGATGTCCGGTCTATGCAAAGGTTGGTGGCTATGCATACGGATGGGCTTATTCAGGTCCCATTGGCCAGGTGCTGAACCCAATGTTGCTGGGACTAAATCGAACCCAGGATCTGTACCGGGCCAGCACAGACTGCGGTCGCTGCAAAGAGGTCTGTCCTTCCGGGGTCAACCATCCCCGAATCTTTCGTTACTATCGACAGCAGGATGTTGAAGGGAACAAGGACCTTGGCTCCGTCAAGCGCCCCTGGAGCGAACGGCAGTCCTTCAAGGCATGGCAGTGGGCTGTGCAGAGTCGGAAAAACTGGGATCGATCCATTCGCATGATGAGACCGCTGCTGAACAAGGGGATATCCAGTCCCGGCCTGAGACGCTGGGTTAAGCCGTTGAACAGTTGGATGAAAAGCCGGAACCTTCGATCGGTGCCCGGAAAAACCTTCCATGAACGCTGGAAAGACCTGGAAAAGGAGCAATCACAATGACAATGAGCGCTAGAGAAGAGATTTTCAAGCAACTGAATCAAATGGATCCGCCGGACCTGAAGCCACGGCCACCTGAAATTCCACAAATTGACCTGCCGGATGATATCGATGGGCGGATTGAGACCTTTATTGCTGAACTGACGGCAAAAGCGGGTGTGGCGCATCGAGCTGAGAATGAAGAAGCGGCCCGCGAGCTCCTGACCGAGATAGTGGCAGCTGAACAGATTAAAACCATCATGATCGCCGGTGATGACACGACCTCATCCCTTAACCTGAAGGGGTGGGGGGAGAAGGAGGGGGTTTCGGTGCTGGAGGCGGTAGGTTACGATGACAAGAATGACTATCGCAGGGCTGCGTTCGAGGAGGCTGATGCCGGGATTACCGGAGTGGATTTTGCTTTTTCCGAGTCGGGTACCCTGGCCATTCATCATAACAGCGAAAATGCCCGACTGGTATCGCTGGCGCCTCCGATCCATATCGCTATTTTTCCTGCAGAACGGCTGTGCCGATACTATGAAGAGGTTGTACTCCCGGCTTATACTGAGCAGGAAGGGATACCGTCACAGATGACTTTTATCACAGGACCGAGCATGACAGCAGATATTGCAGCGACGCCGACCATCGGCATGCACGGCCCGAAAAAGCTGTTTGCGATTATTGTTGGATAATTTTACACAGCAATGTCCGGTTAGACTTTTGTATCCGTACCGTGTCCGATGTAAACCCTTTTCAGTCGGGAGACTCGTCGTCTGAAAAAGCTTCACATCAGACACTCGTACAGTTTGTTTATCTCTGTGTCTCAGTGGTGAATTGTAACGTTCTTTGTAACTGTTCAGCACCCCTCCATCGAGGGTATTATGATCCAAAACACGCATGAATCCATCCCTGGAGCTGTTGGAAAACGTCCTGTTTTCCATCGTTTTGTATCATAAAACCCTCGACTCCGGAAATGTGGTGAATAGTTACCGTTCTTTTTTGTTTAAAAGGAGGAAAGAGATGAAACCGAGTGCCATTATTATTCATGAAAAGGACAATGTTGCGGTTGTGCTGGAGGATATTCAGCAGGGGCAGCCTGTCGTGATCGAAAATCATGAGCCGTTTGAGACCATATCGGATATTTCCTACAGCCATAAGGTGCTGCTTGAAAATGTCGGTTCAGGAGGGGATATTGTCAAGTATGGAGAGGTCATTGGACAGGCAAAGGGCGACCTTAACAAGGGGGAGTGGATTCACACCCATAACATGAATGTTATCGAGGAGTCATAATGATGGATACATTTCCCGGATATGAAAGGGCCGACGGAACTGTCGGCATTCGCAACCATGTGGCGATTGTTCCATCGGTTTCCTGTGCAAACGGGGTGGTGGCGAACAT